>CADAHU010000206.1 GCA_902787835.1 uncultured Eubacteriales bacterium | reverse complement strand
TATTGTCCGCCGTGGCCGCGCTGATCTTCTGCTATAAGGACTACCGCAAGGAGCTGAAAACCGTAAATGAATGGTAAGGAAGGAGTAAACATCATGAACATACAGGAAATCCTGCAGCAAATGACATTGGAAGAAAAGGCCGCCTTCTGCTCCGGCCATGATTTCTGGCACACCAAAGCCATTGATCGTCTGGGCGTGCCCGCCGTGATGATGTGCGACGGCCCCCACGGCCTGCGCAAGCAGGAGGGCGAGGGCGACCACCTGGGCATCAACAAGAGCATCGAAACGGTGTGCTACCCCACCGCCGCCGCCCTGGCCGCCTCCTTTGACCGGGATGTGATGCGGCAGCTGGGCGAAGCCCTGGGCCTGGAATGCCAGGCGGAAAACGTGGCCATGCTGCTGGGCCCCGGCCTCAACATCAAGCGCAGCCCCCTCTGCGGCCGGAACTTTGAATACTTCAGCGAGGATCCCTATCTGGCGGGCGAGATGGGCGCGTCCTATGTGCAGGCACTGCAGGGAGAAGGCATTGCCGCCTGCGCCAAGCACTTTGCCTGCAACGATCAGGAAACGCTGCGCATGAGCGGCTCCTCCAACCGCGGTGGTCAAGCAGGGCAAAACCCGCAGCCTCATGTGCGCCTACAACGCCATCAACGGCACATTCTGCTCGGAGAACAAAATGCTGCTCACCGACATCCTGCGGGACGAATGGCAATCCGACGCCTTTGTGGTAACCGATTGGGGCGCCATCAAGGATCAGGCCAAGGGTGTGGCCGCGGGCCTGGATCTGGAAATGCCCGGCGGCCCCAACGCCACCGGCGAGGAGATCGTGGAAGCGGTAAAGAATGGCACGCTGGATGAGGCCGATCTGGACAAAGTCGTTTTGCGGCTGCTGAAATTTGTGAAGGACAGCGTGGAGCAGCGCAGGCCCGACGCAAAGATCGACCGGGAAGCCTGCCGCAAATTGGCCCGGAAGCTGGCGGGCGAATGCGCCGTGCTGATGAAAAACGAGGAAAACCTCCTGCCGCTGAAAGCAAATCAAAAGGTGGCGTTCATCGGAGAATTTGCCGACAAGCCCCGGTATCAGGGCGCGGGCTCCAGCCACATCAACGTACCCCACGCCGTCAGCGCCCTGGAAACGGCAGGCGATGCCGTGCAGTATGCCCGGGGCTATGACGCCCACAGCGATACCACCGATGACGCGCTGCTGAACGAGGCCGTCGAAACGGCGAAAAAGGCGGATGTCGCCGTGATTTTCGCGGGCCTGCCGGACGCCTTTGAAACCGAAGGCGCGGACCGGGATCACATGCGCCTGCCGGACAATCAGAATGAACTGATCGCCGCGGTGGCCGCTGCCAATCCGCATACCGTGGTGGTGCTCCATGGCGGCTCCCCGGTGGAGCTGCCCTGGCTGAACCAGGTTCCCGCCGTGCTGTGCATGTATCTGGGCGGCGAGCAGGTGGGCGCGGCCACGGTGGAGCTGCTCTGGGGCCGCGTCAACCCCAGCGGCCATCTGGCCGAAACCTGGCCCATCCGCCTGCAGGATAATCCCTCCTACCTCAACTTCCCCGGCGAAGAAGGCATCGTGACCTACGCCGAGGGCATCTTCGTGGGCTACCGGTATTACGATAAAAAGGAAATGCCCGTGAACTTCTGCTTCGGTCACGGGCTGAGCTATACGGAATTTGAATACGGCAATTTGAAGCTGGACAAAGAGAGCCTCACCGATCGGGACACCCTGACGGTATCCGTGGATGTGAAGAATATCGGCTCCGCTGCTGGAAAGGCCGCCGTGCAATTGTATGTGCGCGACGTGGAAACTGCGGGCCTTTGAAAAAATCTCCCTCCAGCCCGGCGAAACCAAAACCGTTACCTTCACGCTGGACAAACGGGCCTTTGCCTATTGGGAGCCCAAATGCCACGATTTCTTTGTGGAGAGCGGGGAATTTGCCATCGAAATCGGCGAGAGCAGCCGGGATATCCGGTTGAGCCAGCCCGTCCAGGTGGAGGGCACCACCGAATTGCCCTTCACGGTCACCGTAAACACCACCATCGGCCAGCTGCTCAAGCACCCCAAGGGCAAGGAGATCATCGGCAATATGATGCGCTCCTCCGCTTTGAGCCACGTGGACCAGACCGATTCCATGGGCGAGGGCAGCGAGCGCATGATGCAGGGCATGATGATGGGCATTCAATTGGGCGCACTGGTGAGCTATGGCCGTATGACCCGGAAACAGCTCAAAGAACTGATCGCTTCCCTGAACGCATGATAAGGGAGACGGGAACCATGGCGCACAGCCCCAAGGGCAGTCTGGGTTTCCTGGGGAGCCTGCGAAAGTAAAACAACAGGAGGATCAAATACGAACGCGCTCAAAGGAAAAGTGGCGCTGGTCACCGGATCGGGCCAGGGAATCGGCAAGGGAATCGCCATGTATTTTGCCCGGGAAGGGGCCAT
>CADAHU010000205.1 GCA_902787835.1 uncultured Eubacteriales bacterium | reverse complement strand
GGAGGTCGTTATGCCCCAATGGACTGAAGCCCAGCAAAGCGCCATCGATGCCCGCAACAGCGAAACGCTGGTCAGCGCCGCTGCCGGCAGTGGAAAAACCGCCGTGCTCATCGAGCATGTGCTTTCCATGCTGCGCACGGGCGGCCGGGTGGATCGCCTGCTGATCATCACCTTTACCCGGGCCGCCGCCGCGGAGCTGCGGGAGCGGCTCACCTTTGCCCTGGAAAAGGAAGCCACCCAGGATAAGCATCTGCGCCGGCAGATGCTGGCAGTGCGCCGCGCCCATATCAGCACGCTGCATGTGTTCTGCCATCATATCCTGCGCCGGTATTTTCAGGCGGTGGATGTGGATCCCATGGCGAAGATCGGCGAATCCACCATGCTGGAACCGCTGCTGAGCCGCGCGCTGGACGAGAGCATGGAGGAGCTTTGCGAAAGCGAGGATCCGGACGCCCAGGCGCTGGTGGAGCAGTACGGAGACGCCCAAATCGTGGAAATGGCCCGGGAGCTCTATTCCTTTTTGCGCGCCCAGGCCTATCCGAAGCAATGGGTGGAAAAGAAGATGGCCGATCCGGCAGGCACGGGGATCAAGCCTTTCCTGGTGCTGCTGCAAAAAGAAGCGTTGATGCACCTGGAGGGGGCAAGGCAGCTCTGCGATCAATGTCTGCACATCGCCGAGCAGCCCGGCGGGCCGGATTACCTGGGACCCACCATCGAAAACGACCGGATCCTGGTGGATAGCCTTTCGGAGGCCGTCCGCGCCGGGGAAATGCTGGGCGGTGAAACCAAATTTCCGCCTCGGCCCCGGGCGCCCAAGGGCGGGGAATATGATACGGCCTTGGTGGAACAGTGCGTGGAACTGCGGGAAAATGTGAAAGAGCTGGTCATAACCGCCCGCTCCATGCTGCCGGAGGATCTGGAGGAAGCCCGCCGGGAGGTAGCCGCCACACTGCCCGCGCTGCGGGCGCTGATCAACATGGTTTGGGCCATGGACGCCCGCTACGCCAAGTATAAGGAAGAGCGCAACCTGCTGGATTACGGCGATCTGGAGCATATGGCCCTGGAAGCGCTGCAGGACGAGGCGGTGCGTAAGGCGGTGTCCGCCTCCTTCGACGCCATCTTTGTGGATGAATACCAGGATGTTTCCGCCATCCAGGAGGCCATCGTCCGCTGGGTGCACGATGAAAACAACCGCCTGTTCATGGTGGGCGATGTGAAGCAGAGCATATATCGCTTCCGCCTGGCATGCGCCGGGGGGCCACGGAGATCGATTATGACGCCGCCGCCCATCTGCGCGCCGGGGCGCCAAGCGCGGGGGATCCGCCGGTGGAGCTGCACATCATTACCGAGGAGGAGGACGCCGAACCCTCCGAGACCGGAGAGAGCCGCAAGGGCTGGATGTACGAGGCGCAGCTGGCCGCCCAGCGCATCAAGGAACTGATCGGCACGCCCGTCCGGGATAAGGAGGGCGTCCGCACGCTGCGCTGGCGGGATTGCGTGATCCTGCTGCGCTCCGCGTCGGGCCGCGCGCCGCAGATCGCAAAGATCCTGGCCGACGCTGGCGTGCCCGCTTACAGCGACGCAGACGCCCAGTATTTTGATCTGCCCGAGGTGCGGGATATGATGAACGTGCTTCGCGTGCTGGATAATCCCTACCGGGATGTGCCGCTGCTCTCCGCCCTGCGCTGCCCCTGCTTCGGCTTTTCCAGCCAGCGTCTGGCCCATATCCGCCTCACCGACGGCACGCGGCAGAAGCCCTTCTGGCAGGTGTTTTACGCCCTGCGGGAAACGGACGAGGATGTGCGCGAGGCCTGCGAAAAGCTGGATGCCTGGCGCTTTCTCTCCGAGCATATGCACACCGATGCGTTGATCTTGCGCCTGCTGCGGGAAACGGGGCTGTATATACGCGCCGGCGGGCTGCGGGACGGCGGCATGCGCCAGGCCAATCTGCGGCTGCTGGCGGAGCGCGCCGGGGGAGAGGGCGTGCGCTACTCGCTGCACAGCTTTCTGACCACCTCCGATATCGCCCGCCGCACCGGCGACGCCGGCTCCGCCCGGGAGATGAGCGAGAACGACGATGTGGTGCGCATTATGACGCTGCACAAGTCCAAGGGGTTGGAGTTCCCCGTGGTGATCCTGATGGAGCTGGCCCGGCACTTCCGCATGCCCAACGACAGCGAGCTGCTGCGCTGCGACGCGGAGCAGGGCATGGC
>CADAHU010000204.1 GCA_902787835.1 uncultured Eubacteriales bacterium | reverse complement strand
GATGAGCGATTCTTCGAATCGCCATCCGACACCCGCGCTTGCCGAAGGCAGTAGCGCGGGGCGTATCGCCAGGAAGGAACGCCCCCGTCCGTACCCCTCTCCCGCAAATTTCGGTTTGTGCGATTTATTAAAGAAAGATAATCGCACCTTGTGCAAAAGCGTGCCGGAGCAATGTTCTGCCCGGCGCGTCATCGTGTTTATTTCTTTTTTCATATCTGTGTTTCCAGCCTTTGATATTCTTCCTCCGAAACCGCATCATACCAGGTGGGCCAGCCCGCTGTGGATACTTCCTTGATGGCCAGATAGGAATAGCTGCTGTCCGTCACAGCGCCGTGCCAGTGCTTTACGTTGGGGCCGATCTGGATCACATCCCCCGGCCTGACCACTACGGCCTCCTGAGAGCGCCAGGATCAGCTGCCCGCCCGGATGGCTGTGCCAGTGGTTGCGGCTCCCCGGTCCGTAGGTCACATGGGCCGCGGTGACGCCGGTGTTTCCATCATAAGGCGCCAGCACCTTTTCAAGCACGGGGCCGCCGGTGTAATACTGCTGAAACGCCGGATGCACGCCCTCGCCCAAGGGAAAGATGTTATCGGATACAATGCTGTTATTTTGCATATTTTCCTCTCAATCGTTGACCATGATATCCAGAATCACCTTGTTGGTCACATCCATGCCCTCGCGGCTGAGCACACCCACCTCGTGGATGGTGTTTTCAATGCCCTTTTTGACGATCCCCTCTCCGCCCACAAACTCCTTGCCGGTCTTGGCCATTTCAAAGCCCAGCAGCCCGGCGTTGACCGCCATGGCGATCTTGGCGGCGCAGCTCGGCTTCGCCCCGTCGCAGATGGTGCCGGACAGGATGGCCAGGCCGTTGACCACGGTATGATCGATCAGACTGTCATCCGCGCCGTACAGGTAAGCGATGCCCGCCGCCGCCGCGCAGCCCGCGCAAATCGCCCCGCAGTAGGCCGAAAGATAGCCGATGGACTGCTTGATGCGCACCGCCGTCAGGTTGGCCAGCACCAGCGCGCGCACCAGTTCCTCGTGGCCCGCGCCCAATTCCTCCGCATAGACCAGGATGGGCATGGTGATGGTCATGCCCTGATTGCCGCTGCCCGAATTGATCACGGCGGGCAATTCGCACCCGCTCATCCGCGCGTCCGAGCCTGCGGCGGCCGCCGCCATGGCCCGCAGCTTCACGTCCGGGTGCTTTTCGCTCTTCAGCAGGATGCGGCCGATCTCTGCCCCCCAGGCGCCTTCCATACCCTCCCGGGAGAGCTTCTGATTGCACTCGATCTGGTAATCGATGGTCTTTTCCACATCCTCCAAGCGGCACACCTTGGCAAACTCGTATATCTTTTTGATCTCCAGCCGGTCGGCCTCGCCGGCCGCCTCGGTCAGCGGCGGCAGCTCCTTTTCCCGCAAAACCTCCCCATCCAGCGTCAGGCTGACGATGTTGGTATGGGTATCGGCAATGCGCACCGAGGCGCTGTGCCCGCCGCCGGTCATGGTGATCAGGATATCAAACAGCCGCCCGGAATCCGAAAGACGCACCTTAACGGGACAGCCCTCCAGAAAGGCCAATACCCGCTCCCCGGTGTTCTGGGGCGCGCAGGCCAATACCTGCAGTTCCGCGTCCGGATCGCCCACGGTGATCCCCGCGGCAATGGCCGCTTCGATGCCCTTCAGGCCGTTGGTGGTAGGCACCACCACGCTTTTCACGTTCTTGACGATGCTCCCGCTGACGGCGGCCTCCACAGCCTCGGGCATCCCGCCCAGGGCCTTTTTGCATACCGCGGCGGCATAGGCGAGGGCGATGGGCTCGGTGCAGCCCGTGGCCGGGATCAGCTGCTCCTTCAGCACCTGTAAATACCGTTCGTACTCCTGCATAATCGTCTTCTCCTGATGATTCCATATTGCTTGAAAAGTTGTATACCTGGTTTGAAAAGCCGCATACCCGAAAGGCCCCACGATCGGGAACAAGGCATCGTATCCAGTCCGGTCATTTATCCAATCATTTGCATCGTTAAGGTAAACGTTTACCCTCATATGCAATGGTATCATTCTTTTTCCATTCTGTCAAGATGCTTTGCGCGTTTTATGTTTAGAGGTTTGCGCATTTTATGTTTGGAGGGGCTGGGGATTTTTAATCTGGAAGCGATGGCCGCCGCGGGCGTCCGCACACATTGTTTGCCGGACCCGAAATCAACATTTTTCCGTCGCAGCAATATTTCCAAATTCACCCACCGTATAAATCTGCC
>CADAHU010000203.1 GCA_902787835.1 uncultured Eubacteriales bacterium | reverse complement strand
CCGGGGCCTTCCGGCCCGCCCTCCGCTGAAAACCGGCCCAAGGGCAGGTTTTCCGGGCGCTACGGGCCCGGGAACGGTGACAGGTGATAAACCTTCTTGGCGGAAAAATCCGCAGCATCAGTGTCGACAAACGCAGCCCTCTTCGGTTCCTTCTCGGGCTCCGAGAAGGAACGTCCCCGTTCGTCCCCGTCCGCTCCCGTCAGTTCCCGCTCACCTTAGCGGCGATCTTGTAGCTGTTGGCGATGAAGCGGCTCAGCTCCTCCTTTTCCAGGGGGCGGCTGCTCATGCGGGCGATATCGAAGTACTGGCGCGCCAGCAGGGTGCGCAGCTCCTCGTCCTCCACGGCGGCCAGGCTGCGGATGGCGGGGCAGGCGGAATTGAGCACCACCTCGGGGCGCTCCGGCAGGGAGAAGCCCTGGCCGTAAATGGCGGCCATCTCGCGGTAGCGGCGCATCTGCTCGTCCTCCAGCAGCATCAGCGGCAGATCGTGATCCTTGAGCGCTTCCAGCTTGACGGTGAGGTTTTCATCGCCCACCGCGCCGCGGAAGAGCTTCTGCAGGTCCTCCAGGTTCAGGTCGGCGGCCTCGGCCTCGGTATCCTTCAGTCCCTCGGCGTCGGCGTCCACCCGGGCGAAGGTGATGGCGCTGTCGCCCTCGCCCTCGTTTTCCAGGTGCTGCATAAAGCTGATATCGATCACGCTGTCCATGACCGCCACGTCAATGCCCCGGTCGGTATACAGCTTGACGCTGGCGGCCTGGCGGGCGGCGTCGGAGGTGTAATAGATCTTCTTTTCGGTCTTGCCCTCGTTGCGGGATTTGTACTCCTCCAACGTCAGGTATTCGCCGGCGGTGGTCTTGAGCAGCAGGCTGCCCTTGACGGACTCGTAGAACTTTTCATCCCGCAGGCAGCCGTACTTGACGAAGGGATGGATATCGTCCCAATAGGTCTGGTAGGTCTCGCGCTCGGTGTTCATCAGGGCGTTCAGCTTGTCCGCTACCTTTTTGGTGATGTGGGCGCTGAGCTTCTTTACATACCCGTCGTTCTGCAGGAAGCTGCGGCTCACGTTCAGCGGCAGATCGGGGCAATCCAACACGCCGCGCAGCAGCAGCAGGAATTCCGGGATGATCTCCTTGATGTTGTCCGCCACGAATACCTGGCGGTTAAACAGCTTGATCTCGCCCTCCTGGCCGCCAAAATCCTTGCGGATGCGGGGGAAATACAGGATGCCCTTCAGGTTGAAGGGGTAATCCACGTTCAGATGGATCCAGAACAGCGGCTCCTCAAAGGTGTTGAACAGCTTGCGGTAGCAGTCCTTGTATTCCTCCTCGGTGCAGTCCTTGGGGGCCTTGAGCCACAGCGGATGGGTCTCGTTGATGGGCGCAGGGGCCTTGGGCTCCTTGGGTTCCTCGCCCTCCTTGGGCTCCTCGGGCTTTTCGGCGGTATCCTCCAGATAGATGGGCACGGCCATGTAGCCGCAGTACCGATTCAGCACCTGGCGCACCCGGTAGGTATCCAGAAATTCCTTTTCTTCCTCGCTGATGTGCAGGGTGATGGTGGTGCCGCGCTCCGTACGGTCACTCGCGCTCATCTCGTAGGCCATGCCGTCCTCGCTCTCCCAGCGCACGGCCTGCGCGCCCTCCTGATAGCTCAGGGTGTCGATGGTCACCTTGTCGGCGGGCATAAAGGCGCTGTAAAAGCCCAGGCCAAAGTGGCCGATGATGCCGCCCTCGGCGTCGCCCTGGTACTTTTTGTCGCCCTTTTCCTTATCCACGGTCACGGTGACGCGCAGGCCCTCCTCCGATGCGCCCGTGGCCATGCGGTATTTGGTCACCGCGTCGCAGCCGTTGGCCACCAGCTCACGGATAAAAATATCCTTATCGCTGTACAGCCAGCGCTTGATCACCGGCATGATGTTCTGCGCATGGATGGAAATATTGCCTTTTTTGAATTCAGACATACAAATCAGCCTCCCGGACGATTGATGATTGTTGTTTCCGCCATTAGCACTCAATAAGGCAGAGTGCTAACAACAAATACAGCATAGCACTGCCGCGGAGGTTTGTCAATAGGAAAGCGAAAGACAAACTGAAATCGGGAGGGGAAACGTTAGGGCCTCCGCGGCCCTAAAACCTGCGCCAGGAGATTTCATCTCCTGGACCTCGGCGGGCGATGGGGCAAACGGAGAAAACCAAACTTACTTCCGCTTGAAACTTGAAAGGCGCAAAGAAAGCTCCCGGGCATAAGAAAAGCCAGAAAATTTCCGATAAAACAAGCAAGCTTGTTTTTCGGTAAATTCTCTGGCTTTTCCCTGTGCGCTTTGCGCACAGGTTGGGCGGCTTTGCCGCCCTGCCCGGGAGCGGTGGACGACGGTTTTGTTTCTCCTTGCGTTTGCAGCTTTTACGGCGACAAACGCAGGCTTTCTTTGCACAGCTTTCTTTCTCCTGAAAGAAAGCGCGTAACCTTCCCCGCAAATTACGGTTTATTCACGCTGCGCCATTAAAGCCGTTATTTCGCCGCGGCCAGCAGCTGCTCCACGCAGTCTGTGTTCTCCCAGCTGAAGCCCTCCCGGCCAAAGTGGCCGTAAGCGGCGGTGGCGCGATAGATGGGCTTGCGCAGATCCAGCCGGTCAATGATGGCGGCGGGGCGCATATCGAACACCTGGTTGCCGGTGCCGAAGGTATCCACGGTGAGGCTCACGGGCTCCGCCACGCCGATGGCGTAGGCCAGGGCCACCTGGGCCTTATCGCACAGGCCGGCGGCCACCAGGTTCTTGGCGGCATGCCGGGCGGCGTAGGCCGCGCTGCGGTCCACCTTGCTGGGGTCCTTGCCGCTGAAGGCGCCGCCGCCGTGGGGGGCCATGCCGCCGTAGGTATCCACGATGATCTTGCGCCCGGTCAGGCCGCTGTCGCCCGCGGGGCCGCCGATGACGAAGCGGCCGGTGGGGTTGATAAAGTACTTGGTGTCCTTGTGCAAAAGCTCCTGCGGGATCTCCTGGCGGATCACCTGCTCGATCATGGCCTGGCGGATCTCCTCCTGGCTGACGGCCTCGCTGTGCTGGGTGGAGATCACCACGGCGTCCACGGCCACGGGGCGGCCGTCCTCATAGGCCACGGTGACCTGGGCCTTGCCGTCGGGGCGCATCCAGGGCAGGGTGCCGTCCTTGCGGATGGCGGCCATGCGGCGGGTCAGCCGGTGGGCCAGGGCAATGGGCATGGGCATCATCTCCGGGGTCTCCCGGCAGGCGTAGCCAAACATCATGCCCTGGTCGCCCGCGCCCTGCTCGTGGTTTTCCATTTCGTCCACGCCCTGGGCGATATCGGGGCTCTGATCGTGCACGGCGGTGAGCACCGCGCAGGACGCGCCGTCGAAGCCCTTCTTGGCGCGGTCGTAGCCGATATCGATGACCACCTGCCGGGCGATATCGGCGATGGGCGCGTAGCCCCGGGTGGTGATCTCGCCCATCACCAGGATCAGGCCGGTGGTGGTGCAGGTTTCGCAGGCCACGCGGGAATAGGGATCCTGGCGCAGCAGCTCGTCCAGCACCGCGTCGCTGATCTGATCGCAGATTTTATCGGGATGTCCCTCGGTGACCGATTCAGAGGTAAAGAGTTTCCGCATGTTTTTTTCTCCTTTCGTGTTCGCGCAAAAGAAAAGCGCCTGTCCGCAGACAAGCGCCGTGATCTGGTTCTTTTACGCCTTATCTGCCGGTACTGTGTACCGCCGGAATTAGCACCGCACGGTTCCCCGCCGGTTGCCGGGCATCATCGGGCCGTTCCCTCCGCCGCTCTTGATAAGGTATTCAATTGACGGGAAAGATTATAGCATGGGTTGGCCCCCGCGTCAATACATATTATGTACCAATCTTTCGGGGGAGGGACGAGGGCGAACGGGGGCCTTCTCTTTCCGCGCCGGAAAGAGAAGCAGAAAGGGCGGTTTTGAGACCGCTGCTGTTGGTGGAATAAAGGCGGCCCACCAAACATTTATCATTCGTCACGCCACACAACAGCGAACAAGAATCAACCCACCAAACGCTGTCATTCAGAGCCGGCCCCATACGGATGGGCCGTGCGAAGAATCTCCCTGTGGGCGGAAATACTGCCCAAGTCAGCCCATTCTACATTCTGCATTCTGCACTCATCTGCCGCCTCCCCGTCTCAGGGCAGCGGCTCGGTTTTGAGGCCGTGGGCCACCGCGTACTGCCAGGCGGGCAGGGTCAGCGTGATGGATTCCAGCGGGAGCCAGGTGATGCTGCGCGCGCCGTATTGGTTCCTGATGGCCGTGTCCCAGCCCGGCAGCGCGCTGTAATAGCTGGCGGTGAGCCGGTCATAGGTAAAGGCGTTGACGGCAATGGTGGGCGCGCTTCCGGCAAAGGCAAGCTCTCCCAGGCCCACGCAGTACGCAAAGACGCTGGGGCCGATCTCCCGGATGCTCCCCGGCAGGGAAACCTTGTACAGTGCGGCGCACTGGCAGGCGAAGCCCTCGGGGATAACGGCCATGCCGGCGGGCAGCGCCAGGGCGTTTTCCACATCCAGATCGGTGATCATCGTTAGGCCCGAGCCGGCAAAAATATGCTTGCCCAGGTCCGTGGCGCCGGAGGGCAGATGCACGGACCGCAGCTTGCTTTGATTGCTGAAGGCGTATTCGCCAATGCCGGTCAGGGTGGAGGGCAGCCATACGGCAGAAACGCTGCCGTTCGGGGCTTCATTGCTGGCGGGGACGCCCGCGGCGTAGCTGCCGATGCGGGTGACGCCCTCCTTAAAGAACAGCTGGCTCAGCGTGGCCCTGTTCTGGTATTCCATGGAATGCGAAAGGGAATATTGGCCCTGGAGTCGGCGGTCTGCCGGTCGGGCATGACGCCGGTTTTGCCCGCGGTATAATAGACGTTGCTGATGGCGCAGCCGTCAAAGCGGTCCGTGGTATCCACATCCACCGGCAGCGTTACGGTGCTCAGGCTGCGGCAGCTGACAAACGCCTGCGCGCCAATCCGCTGCAGGACGTCCAGGTTGATATCGCCCAGGGCAAAGCAATAGTAGAAGGCGTTATCGCCGACCTCCTCCACCGTATTGCCCAGCGCGACGGTGCCCAGATTATAGCAGAACCGGAAGGCGCTGCTGCCGATGCAATTCAGCTGCGGGCTGGCCGTCACAGTTGTCAGGCTGCCGCATTCCTGGAAGCACATGGGGCCGATGGGTATATACGCCGTCCTTCTCAGCCCGAGAAGGAACCGAAGAGGGCTGCGCTGACGGCTACTGCTGTTGCGGGTTTTTTCGCCAACAGGGATCGCCGTG
>CADAHU010000202.1 GCA_902787835.1 uncultured Eubacteriales bacterium | reverse complement strand
GGGCGGCTCTTGAACTCGGGATGGAACTGAACGCCTACGAAGAAGGCATGCCCGGGCAGCTCCACGGTTTCCACCAGCCGCCCATCGGGAGACAGGCCGGAGAGGCATAGGCCCGCCTGCTCCAGCGCTTGACGGTATGCGTTGGCAAATTCATAGCGATGGCGGTGACGCTCGCTGATCTCCCAGGTCCCATAGCAGCGGGCGATCACGGTGTTTTCTTTTAGTACGCAGGGATATTTGCCCAGACGCAGGGTGCCGCCCTTGTCGATCTCGTCGTTTTGCCCCGGCATGAAGTCGATGACCTTGTGCGGAGCGGATTCGTCAAATTCCCGGGAATTGGCGCGCTCCAGCCCGGCGGCATGGCGGGCGAATTCGATCACGGCGATCTGCATGCCCAGGCAGATGCCAAAGTACGGGATATGATGCTCCCGGGCGTACTGCGCCGTCAGGATCATGCCCTCGATGCCCCGGCCGCCAAAGCCCCCGGGCACGATCAGGCCGTCCATGGGCGACAGGATGGCATCCGCATTTTCATCCGTCAGCGTTTCGGAATCGATCCAGGTGATATCGATGCGCGCGTCCAGCGCGTAGCCCGCGTGACGCAGGGCCTCGGCCACGGACAGATAGGCGTCGTGCAATTGCACATATTTGCCCACCAGGCCGATTTTGACCGTCCTGCTCTGATGCCGGATGCGCTCCACCAGCTTCTGCCATTCGGACAAGTCAGGAGCGGGCGCTTGAATGCCCAGCTCCCGGCAGACGATGGCGGAAAGGTTTTCTTTTTCCAGCATCAGCGGCGCTTCGTAGAGGATGGGCAGCGTCAGGTTTTCGATCACGCAGTCGGGCTTCACGTTGCAGAAGTGCGCGATCTTGGTAAAGATACTTTCATCGGTGATCTTTTCATCCACCCGCAGCACAATGATGCCCGGGCTGATGCCCATGCCCTGCAATTCCTTGACGGAATGCTGGGTGGGCTTGGATTTGTGCTCCCCGCTGGCCTTCAGGTAGGGCACCAGGGTGACATGAACGTACAGGGCGTTTTCCCGTCCCACCTCCAGGCCCACCTGGCGGATGGCCTCGATAAAGGGCTGGGATTCGATATCGCCGATGGTGCCGCCGATCTCGGTGATTACCACGTCCGCGTCGGTCTTTTCGCCCACGCGGTAGATAAAGCGCTTGATCTCGTCGGTGATGTGGGGGATGGTCTGCACCGTGCTGCCCAGATACCCGCCCTGGCGCTCCCGGTGGATCACGTTGGAGTATACCTTGCCGGTGGTCAGGTTGGAATATTTGTTCAGATCCTCGTCGATGAAGCGCTCATAGTGCCCCAGGTCCAGGTCGGTTTCCGCCCCGTCCTCGGTAACGTACACTTCTCCGTGCTGGTAGGGGCTCATGGTGCCGGGGTCCACGTTGATGTAGGGGTCCAGCTTCTGCGCCGCCACCTTGAGCCCCCGGGCCTTCAGCAGCCGTCCCAGGCTGGCCGCCGTGATGCCCTTGCCCAGGCCGGAAACCACGCCGCCGGTTACAAAAATATACTTGGTCATGCTTGCCTCCCTTTCATCCAGTTCAAGTATTCATCGGATATCACCGCTTTGAATTTGGGCAGATACGCATCAAAATGCGCGAGAATTTCCCTGGCTTTTTTGGAGTCCGTGGCCTGCGCGTGCAGCTGCAGAAGGCGCTGCAGCTCACCCGCCTGCTCCGGCGAAACGGCATAGGTTTTCACATGGCCCGGGTTCATGCGATCCTGTAAATCATTCCTTTCATCCAACACCCAGGCGATGCCGCCGCTCATGCCCGCGGCAAAGTTATCGCCCACAGGCCCCAATACCGCCACCCGGCCGCCTGTCATGTATTCGCAGCCGTGATCGCCCACGCCCTCCACCACGGCCCAGGCCCCGGAATTGCGCACGGCGAAGCGCTCGCCCGTCCTCCCGGCGATGAAGGCATGGCCCGAGGTGGCCCCGTACAGCGCCACGTTGCCGATCAGCGTATCCTCCTGCCGCCATACGCTGTCCACAGGCGGGCAAACGGCAATCGTACCGCCGGATAA
>CADAHU010000201.1 GCA_902787835.1 uncultured Eubacteriales bacterium | reverse complement strand
AGTGGATCATTTTTAGCGAGGGCGGGCCGGAAGGCCCCGGACCCGAAGGTCCTTTGGCGCAGAGCTCGAGGCCGCGGAGGCCTCGAACGTTCCCCATTCCCTGTCAAATTCCAATTTGCAGTTCTGCGCGCGATGACCGCAGGATCAGAACAGCCCGCTGATCCGGCCATTCTCGTCCACGTCGATCTTCTCGGCGGCGGGGACGCGGGGCAGGCCGGGCATGGTCATGATATCGCCGGTGAGCACCACGATGAAGCCCGCGCCGGCGGAGACCTTTACGTTCTTGATGGTGACGGTGAAATCCTCCGGCGCGCCCAGCAGGGTGGGATCATCGGAAAAGCTGTACTGGGTCTTGGCCACGCAGACGGGCAGATTATCGAAGCCCAGCTTGGTCAGCGTTTCGATCTGCTTTTTGGCGGCGGGCAGCACGGCGATATCCTTGCCGCCGTATATCTTGCGCACGATGGCGGTGATCTTCTCCTCAATGGTGCCGTCCAGATCATAGGAGAAGGTAAAGCTGCCTTTTTCCTCCTCGCACAGGCGCACGACCTCCCGGGCCAGGGCCTCGCCACCCTTGCCGCCCTCGGCCCATACGGTGGAGAGCACGGTATTGACGCCCAGCTCGCGGCACTTGGCGATGATGAAATCGATCTCCGCGTCGGTATCGGTGGGGAAACGGTTGACCGCCACCACGCAGGGCAGCTGATACACGTTCTTGATGTTGGATACGTGGCGCAGCAGGTTGGGGATGCCCCGCTCCAGGGCGGCCAGATCCTCGGTGGCCAGCTGCTTTTTATCCAGGCCGCCGTGCATCTTGAGGGCGCGCACAGTTGCCACGATTACCACGGCGTCCGGGGTCAGGCCGGCCATGCGGCACTTGATATCCAGGAATTTTTCCGCGCCCAGATCCGCTCCGAAGCCGGCCTCGGTAACGGTGTAATCACCCATCTTGAGCGCCAGGCGGGTGGCCATCACGCTGTTGCAGCCATGGGCGATGTTGGCGAAGGGGCCGCCGTGCACGAAGGCGGGCGTGCCCTCCAGGGTCTGCACCAGGTTGGGCTTGAGGGCATCCTTGAGCAGCGCCGTCATGGCGCCTACAGCCTTCAGATCGCCCGCGGTCACGGGCTTTTCATCATAGGTGTAGCCCACGATGATGCGGCTCAGGCGCTCCTTGAGGTCGGTGATGGAGGAGGCCAGGCAGAACACAGCCATGATCTCGCTGGCTACGGTGATATCGAAGCCGTCCTCGCGGGGAGTGCCGTTTATGCGCCCGCCCAGGCCATCCACCACGAAGCGCAGCTGACGGTCGTTCATATCCACGCAGCGCTTCCAGGTAATGCGCCGGGGATCGATGTTCAGGGCGTTTCCCTGCTGAATGTGGTTATCCAGCATGGCGGCCAGCAGGTTGTTGGCAGCGCCGATGGCGTGGAAATCGCCGGTGAAATGCAGGTTGATATCCTCCATGGGCACCACCTGGGCATAGCCGCCGCCGGCAGCGCCGCCCTTGACGCCGAACACCGGGCCCAGGGAGGGCTCGCGCAGGGCCACGGTCACATCCTTGCCGATGCGTTTCAGACCGTCGGCCAGACCGATGGTGGTGGTGGTTTTGCCCTCGCCGGCAGGGGTGGGCGTGATGGCGGTCACCAGCACCAGCTTGCCGTCCGGGCGGTCGGTTTCCTTGAGCAGGGCCGGATCCACCTTGGCCTTGTAGCGGCCGTACTGTTCGATGTACTTTTCGTCGATGTGCGCCTTCTCCGCGATCTCCAGGATGGGCCGCATTTGGCACTGTTGGGCAATCTCGATGTCAGACAGGTAAGCAGCCATGATGATGTCCTCCTTATATGGGTTCGGTTATTTGAAATACTGGACACCCGCCTCGAAGATGCGGATATCATAATTGCCGGGTACGTTTTTATAAAGCCCGCTGTTCCAGCGCTCGCTGTGGCCCATCTTGCCCAGCACGCGGCCATCCGGGCTGGTAATGCCCTCGATGGCGGCCATGGAGCCGTTGGGGTTGAAGCGCACGTCGCCGGTGGCGCTGCCGTTCAGATCCACATACTGGGTGGCGATCTG
>CADAHU010000200.1 GCA_902787835.1 uncultured Eubacteriales bacterium | reverse complement strand
TCCTCCCGGGCGGCGTCCTCCAGGGTGACGCGCATGAGCCGGCGGTTGGCGGGATCCATGGTGGTCTCCCACAATTGCTCCGGGTTCATTTCGCCCAGGCCCTTGTAGCGCTGGATGGTGTAGTTCTTTTTGCCCTCGGTGAGCTTGCGCAGGGCTTTATCGTCGTAGGCGTATTCCTGGATGCCGCCGGGGCGCTTGACCAGGTACAGCGGCGGCATGCCGATGTATACGTGGCCCTGGGCAATCAGCTCCTTCATATAGCGGTAGAAGAAGGTGAGCAGGATGGCCCGGATGTGTGCGCCGTCCTGGTCGGCGTCGCTGAGGATGATCACCTTGTGGTATTTGAGGGCGCTGATATCAAAGTCCTCGTCGATGTTGGTGCCCAGGGCGGTGATGAGCGAGCGGAATTCCTCGTTTTGCAGCACCTGATCCAGCCGCTTCTTTTCGGCGTTCAGGGGCTTGCCGCGCAGGGGCAATATCGCCTGGAAGTGCCGGTCGCGGCCCTGCTTGGCGCTGCCGCCGGCGCTGTCGCCCTCCACGATGAACAGCTCGTTCTCCACCGGCTTGCGGCCCGTGCAGGCGGATAATTTGCCCACCAGCGGCGCGGCCTCCAGGCTGTTGCGCTGGCGCGCCACGTCCTTGGCCTTGCGGGCGGCCTCGCGCACCTTGGCGGCCTTGATGGATTTATCGATGATCTTCTGGGCCAGATCTCCGTTTTTCAGGTTTTCCAGGAAGACGTACAGCTGATCGCTGATGATGGCTTCCACCGCCGGGCGCACCTCGCTGTTGCCCAGCTTGCCCTTGGTCTGGCCCTCAAACTGCGGGTTTTTGACCATTACGGTCAGCACGGCGGTGAGCCCCTCGCGGAAGTCCTCGCCGGCCAGGTTGGCGTCCTTCTCCTTCAGCGCGCCGATCTTGCGGGCGTAATCGTTAAAGGCCTTGGTCAGCGCCGTGCGGAAGCCCATCTCGTGGGTGCCGCCCTCGGAGGTGGGGATGTTGTTTACATAGCTGAACACGCTCTCGGTATAGCTGTCGGTATACTGCATGGCCACGCTGCACAGGATATCGTCCCGTTTGCCCTCCAGCAGGATGGGCTCGTCATGCAGCGGGGTCTTGTTTTGGTTCAGGTATTTTACATAATCGCCGATGCCGCCGGCATAGCAGAACTCCATCTGCTTTTTATCGTCCTCCCGGGCGCGCTCGTCCACAAAGGTGATCTTGAGCCCCTTGTTCAGGTAGGCCAGCTCCCGCAGGCGGCGGGATACCGTTTCGCTGTTGAAGCGGTGATCCTCGGTAAAGATGGTTTCATCGGGCATGAAGCGCACCAGCGTGCCGCGCTTGCGGGTATTGCCCAGCTTTTCCAGTCCGGATACCGGCTTGCCTGCGTGCCATTTCTTTTCCTTTTCGTTCCAGACCGTCTCAAACCGCATCTGGTAATGCGCCCAATCGCGGAAGGAATCCACCGTCATCCATTTGCTCAGGGCGTTGACCACCGACGCGCCCACGCCGTGCAGGCCGCCGGAATAGGCGTAGTTGTTGTTATCGAATTTTCCGCCCGCGTGCAGGCGGGTATAGATCAGCTCGATGCCGCTGATGTGGTACTGCGGATGCTCGTCCACCGGCACGCCGCGGCCGTTGTCCCATACCGAAGCGCTGCCGTCCTTGTGCAGGGTGACGATCAGCTCTGTGGCGTAGCCGCCCAGGGCCTCGTCAATGCCGTTATCCACAATTTCCCACAGCAGGTGATGCAGCCCGCGGACGCTGGTGGTGCCGATGTACATGCCCGGACGCATGCGCACGGCGTCCAGCCCCTCCAATACCTGAAGCTTCCCAGCGTTGTAGCTGTTCTCCTGGCCCCCGATCTGAGACATGTCGCGTTTCCTCCCATTGATTAGCGTAGCATTTTATTATACCACATATTGTATATAAAAGTCAAAAACCCTTCCAGAAAATCGATCCTGTCCTGGGCAGGGAACAGGAAAATTGGGATTTGACGGGGAAGGGGGATACGCTTCTCTTTTGAGTCAAAAGAGAAGCAGAAAACCTGCGTTTTCGCCGTAAATGCTGCGGGGTTTTCCGCCAACAGGCTTTAACGCCTGCCACCGTTCCCGGACAAGGCCAGCTTCGCTGGCCGCGCGGTGCGCAAAGCGCACCGCTGAACAAGAGAAAAATCCGG
>CADAHU010000199.1 GCA_902787835.1 uncultured Eubacteriales bacterium | reverse complement strand
CCGTAAGGACGGTAAGTATTTATGATCAACCAAACGGTCAAGACCAAGCTTTCGCTTTTGCCGGACAGCCCGGGCTGCTACCTGATGAAGCACGAGGGGCAGATCATCTACGTGGGCAAGGCGGTAAACCTGAAAAACCGCGTGCGCAGCTATTTCCATACCAAGGAGCATACGCCCAAGGTTGCGGCCATGGTGGCGCAGGTGGATGATTTTGATATCCTGCTGTGCAACACCAATCTGGAGGCCCTGGCCCTGGAGTGCAACCTGATCAAGCTGCACAAGCCGCACTATAATATCCTATTGAAGGATGATAAGCACTATCCCTATGTGCGGGTGGACAAGCGGGAGCCCTTCCCGCGGGTGACTATCGCCCGGCGCATGCAGAAGGACGGGGCCCAGTACTTCGGCCCCTATATCGGCGCGGCGGCGGTGCGGGACGCCCTGGAGGTGCTGCGCAAGGCCTTTCCCATCCGCACCTGTGATAAAAAGCTGCCCCTGGCCAAGCCGGTGCGCCCCTGCGTCAATTATGAGATCGGCCGCTGTCTGGCGCCCTGCGCGGGCAAATGCACCCAGGAGGAGTATCATCAGGTGATCGATGGGGTGATCTCCTTCCTGAACGGCAATGTGAAGGATATCACCGAAAAGCTGCAAAAGGAAATGCAGGAGGCCTCCGCCGCCTGGAATTTTGAACTGGCCGCCCAGAAGCGCGACGCCATCAAGGATATCGAGGGCATGCTGGAGCGCCAGCGGGCCATCCAGACCAATGACGCCCAGCAGGACGTGCTGGCCCTGGCCCAGGATGGGCTGGACGCCATGGCGCAGGTGCTGATCATCCGCGGCGGGCGCATCATTGGGGGCGAGAGCTTCGCCCTGCCGGGGGAGGGCAACGAGCCCCGGGAGACCGTGCTTACCGAGTTTGCCCTGCGCTATTATGCCGATCGCCAGCCGCCCCGGGAGATATTGACGCCCCTGATGGAGGACGCCGAGACCATGCAGCAGCTGCTCCGCGAAAAGCGCGGCGGCGCGGTGACGGTGACCATTCCCCAGCGGGGCGAGAAGCGCGCCCTGGTGCTCATGGCGGAGCGCAATGCCGCCGACGCCCTGGAGAAGCGCAACGCAAAACAGCAGGTGCACGAGGAGCGCACCACCGGCGCGTGCCGGGAGCTGGCAAAGGTCATCGGCATGGAGGGCTTCCCGCACCGCATCGAGGGCTTCGATATTTCCAACACCCAGGGCGTGCTCAGCGTGGCCAGCATGGTGGTGTTCATCGATGGCGAGCCTGCCAACCGGGAATACCGCCATTACCGCATCAAAACGGTGGAAGGCCCCAACGATTTTGCCAGCATGAACGAGGTGCTCTCCCGCCGCTTTGCCCGCATCCAGCGGGAGGAGGAGGGCGAGCGCTGGGTGACGCCAGATCTGATCCTGGTGGACGGCGGCCCCCAGCAGCTGCGCTTTGCGCAGGAGGCCATGAAGCAGTTTGGGCTGAACATCCCCATGTTTGGCCTGGCCGAGCGGCTGGAGGAGATCTGGCTGCCGGACGCCGAGGAGAGCATCATCCTGGACCGCCGCAGCCCCGCCCTGCACCTGATCCAGGCCATCCGCGATGAGGCGCATCGCTTCGCCATCACGTTTCACCGCTCCCTGCGCGGCAAGGCCCAGACCCACTCCTCCCTGGAGGATATCCCGGGCATCGGCCCCAGCCGCCGCCGGGCGCTGCTGCAATACTTCGGCTCCATCAAGCGCATGAAGGAGGCCGATATCGACGCCCTGCTGCAGGTGGGCGGCATGACGCGCCCCGCCGCGGAGGCGGTGTACGCCGCGCTGCATCCGCAGGAGGAAGGCGAATGACCGGGCGGTGCTGCTGGCAGGCAAATTGGGATTTGCGGGGGAAGGGGACGTTGGGCTTCCGCAGCCCAAACCTGCGCCAAAGGACCTTCGGCCCTCTGGACTCCCAACGGGCTGACCAGCTTGAATCGACGAACAAACTCGTTTCCGCCAGCTTGGTTTAAGTCGCCAAGCGAGTTCCCGGGCAAAAGAACAAAGGGAAGGGGCTGTCTCAAAACGCCAAATAAATCTTTGGCGGAAGGGGCAGCCCCTTTCTTATAAACCAAAAGACAAGAAGTCTAAAAAAAGCGTAAAGCAAACAAGCATAAAGGAAAAAGCAGCAAGTCACAGGCAGAAACAGTAAAACCAGATCACAAACCAGCA
>CADAHU010000198.1 GCA_902787835.1 uncultured Eubacteriales bacterium | reverse complement strand
AGGCTGCCTGGATTACAGGGCGCTGCTGGCCTTCGCAAAAGCAAAAAACCTGCCCATGACGCTGGAGGATACCAAGCCGGATAACGCGGAGGCGGCGCGGCTGTATCTGGAGCGGCAGGCGGCTGGCTGAGGGGAGACGGACGGAGACGAATAAAGTTTTCTGATTAGCATCAGACAAGCCGTAATTGGTAAAAGGAAGACGTTAGGGCCTCCGCGGCCCTAAATCCGGGGCCTTCCGGCCCGCTCTCAGCTGAAAACCATCCCAAGGGATGCTTTTCCGGGCGCTTCGAGCCCTGCGCCAAAGGGATTTCATCCCTTTGGAATTCCGGCGGGCGATGGGGCGAACGACAAAAAACAAACTCGTTTCCGCCAGAAACTTGAAAAGCGCAAAGAGAGCTCCCGGGCATAAGAAAAGCCTGAAAATTACCGAAAAACAAGCTCGCTTGTTTTATCGGAAATTTTCAGGCTTTTCCCTGTGCGCTTTGCGCACAGGTCGGCAGCGAAGCTGCCTGCCCGGGAGCGGTGGATGGCGTTAAAGCCAGTTTGCGTATAGCCAGCAGCATTTACGGCGACAAACGCAGCCTTCTTCGGTTCCTTCTTGGGCTCCAAGAAGGAACGCTCCCGTTCGTCCCCTTCCCCCCCTAATCAAACATCGACAGCTGTTCAAATGCCTTTTTCTCCGGGAAATCGTGCAAATAGGCGAATACCTGATCAGGCTCATACAGGATGCCGTGCTGCTTGCAGGTATCCCGCAGGATGCCCATCAGCCGGCCATGATCGGGGCTGGGCAGCTCGTAGGCATTGCCGTAGACCTGGCAGTATTTTTGCTTGAGGCCGGGAAAATGCCTGTCCAGCGCCTGATAATAGTATTCCCGGTTGCCCTCCCGCAGGGTCAGGCCGATGCCGAAGCACACGATGCCCCGCACGCCCGCCTCCATGCAGATGTCCAGCAGCGCGCGCAGGTTTTCCTCGGTATCGTTGATGAAGGGCAGGAAGGGGCTGAGCCATACCACCGTGGGGATGCCGCTGTCCCGCAGGATGCGCAGCACCTCCGCGCGGCGGCTGGTGGGGCAGACGTTCGGCTCCACGATGCGGCAAAGCTTGTCATCCGCCGTGGTCAGGGTGATCTGCACCACCGCCTTGGCCTGGCGGTTGATTTGCTCCAGCAGGGACAGATCGCGCAGCACCAGGTCAGACTTGGTCTGCACCGCCGCGCCGAAGCCATAGCGGCTGATGATTTCCAGGCACTGCCGGGTGATGTTCAGCTCCCGCTCGCAGGGCATATAGGGGTCGCACATGGAGCCGGTGCCGATCATGCATTTTTTGCGTTTGCCGCGCAGTGCCCGCTCCAGCAGCTCCGGCGCGTTGGCCTTGACCTCGATATCCTCAAAGGCATGGGTCATGCCGTATACCCGGCTGCGGCTGTCGCAGTAGATGCAGCCATGGGTGCAGCCGCGGTATACGTTCATGCCGTTCTGGGCGGACAGGATGGCTTTGGCTTCCACAAAATGCATGGGCTTTTACTCGTCGGCCTCGTGGCTTTCCGCGCCGTTGGCCAGGGCCTTGGCGTATTTTTCGCTCATCAGGTCGATGGAATACAGATAGGGCTCGCCGTTGATCGCCGCCGTGCATTCCCGGATGTCCTGGTACTGGGGATCCTCGTGCATGTGGGCGATGACCAGCTTCATCTGCTCCTTATCCAGGAAGAAGGGCTGGCGGGCAAAATAGTATACCGGCGTGGGGGTGGGGAAGGCCTTGCAGTTGAAGCGCACCATCTCCGCCACAGTGCGCGCGTCGTCCTTTTCGATGACCAGCATGGCAATTTTTGCGTAGTTGTTGGCCATCACCTCATCGGAATAGAAGTACAGGTCTTTTTTGCCCTGCACCGTGCGGATATCGGCGCAGGTCTCGTCGGCCAGCATTTCGGCGATCAGCGCTTCGGCGTCGCCCTCCTCCTCCTGGACGATCAGCTGCTTGGGCGTGATCAGCGCGGAGCGTGCGCGCTCGCGGATAAAATCGGCCAGCAGCTGGGCCTTGGTCTTTTCGGGCTCGGGGGGCAGCTCCGGCTCGGGCGCGGACGGGGGGAAGGGATCCTCCACGTCGGGCAGCGATTCCATATATTCAAACAGGTCGGGCTTTTCTCCGCTGATCACCTGCTCGGCCTTCTCCTCCATCTCGCGCTTTTCCAGCTTGGGGTTATCCAGCTCCTTGTGGATGGCGGGATCCACATCGTCGCTGAAGTAATCGGGGATCTCGCTGGGCTTGAGCTTAACTTCCTTGGAAAAGCCGGGCTTGCGGCGTCCAAACAATGCCATGATCGTATCCTCCTTGCGGCTTTGAGTCTATGGTAAAAATTCAACATGATGGAAAACGCTCCTGCGCGTCGGGAACACGCAGGAGCATTTTTTACAGTTTGTTCATGATCTTGCGGATCAGATCAGGCCCAGCTCCTCCAGCTTGTCGGCGCAGTCGGCCAGGTCGAACTTCTCCAGGGTGGCGCGGGTGGGGATGCCGGTTTCCTTATCCCAGCCCATGGCCTCGTACCACATATCCAGGGACTTCTCCCAGTCGTCGCGGTCCAGCTTCACGGTGCCTTCCTCGAAGGCCTTGAAGTCGGGCTCCTTATCGAACACCCAATCGCTCACGCGGTCGTGGTCCTTGCGCAGGTTGGTGCTGCCCAGGTTCAGCTTGAAGCTGATGGCGGTGATCACGCGCAGCAGCTGGCTGATGCGCTCGGAGTCGGTTTCCTGATCCTCGCGGGTGTATTCGATGCCCAGCACGGCGGTCATGTACTTGGCGTCCAGTTCCAGGTCGCCGATGTAGTTGCGCTTCTTGCTGGTGGCGATGGTCATGGGGTACATCCAGTTGCACAGGGTGGCGCTGTCGTGCCACTGCTTGCCGATG
>CADAHU010000197.1 GCA_902787835.1 uncultured Eubacteriales bacterium | reverse complement strand
GTGCTGCTCAGCCGCTATATGGAGGGGGAGACCGACGACTGCGTGATCTGCGACGACTGGCAGGGCGGGTATCTGGCGGGCCGGCATCTGGTGGAGCAGGGGCACAAAAACCTGGCCATGATCTCCTTCCATCACGTGGTTTTTTCCAGCCGGAAGCGCTTTGAGGGCTTCCAGCAGGCCTGCCTGGACGGCGGCGTGCGCCCGGAGAACATCCATTACGCCGAGCTGCAGGGCGGGGAGATGATCCTGCGGCAGATGGAGCAATGGCACGCCCAGGGCGTCACCGGCATTTTCTCCTTCTGCGATGTGGAGGCCTGGAGCCTGATCACCACGCTGGAGAACGCCGGCGGCGGGCTGGAAAAGGATTTTTCCATCATCGGGTTTGATAACATTTTGGGCTATATCAATTTTCCCAAGCCCATCTGCTCCATCGAATGCCATCTGCAGGAGGAGGCCTGCGTGGCCATCGATCTGCTGCGCAACCGCATCCACGATCCCTCGCTGCCGCCGCAGCAAAGGGTGCTGCCTGTGTCTCTGGTCTGCCGCAATACCTGCCGCAGGACGCAGACGGCGGAGGGATGAGCCCCTTTTCCTTCATCCATAATACAATAAAGGCGCGGCCCCATAAAACGGGCGTCCGCGCCTTTTTAAGCACCACGCTGTTCCCCAAAACAAAGAACTAAGAACTATATAACTCTTAACACTCATCCAGCCTCTGTCAGAAGAAGGGCCAGCGGCTCAGCAGGGCGCCGGGCACGACCATGATCAGGAAAAAGGCCCAGCTGATCAGGGTGAAAACCTTGATGAACTTCCCGCCGTTCCCGGGGTATTCCCGCACATAGATGCGGTAATTGATCACCGAGGCCAGGGAGCCGATCAGGGAGCAGAGCCCGGCGGTATCCGCCCCGTAGATCAGGCCGGCAAAGTTCTCTGTAAAGGGATGGAGCACAATGGTGGCGGGAACGTTGGAGATCAGCTGGCTCAGGCCAATGGCCCACCAGTATTCGCAGCCCGCCACGGCTTTTTTGAGCACCGCGGCGATCTGGCCGTTTGCCGCGATGGAAGAGGAAAAGACAAAGAAGCAGAAAAAGGTAACGATCAGCACATAATCCACCTGCAGGAGCAGCCTGCGGTCCAGCAGGGCGATCGCGGCGACCACCAGCAGCACGGCATAGGGCCAGAGGGACGTTCTGGTAACGATGACGGCGATGATCAGCGCAAACAGCATAAGATAGCCGATGCGCCGCGCCTTGCCCTGGGCGGACCAGGGCGCGTCCTTGCGCTCTGCGGAGATTTGCTCCTTCGGATTCTTCCTGTACAGATAATAGATGAAGCCCACCAGCAAAAGGGCGGAGGCGGCGCACAGGGGCAGCATATGCAGGATAAAATGCCATACCGTCACATCCGCCTGGCCGTACAGGAACAGGTTTTGCGGGCTGCCGAAGGGCATCAGCATGGAGCCGCGGATGGCCGCGATGTTCTCCATGGAGATCACGGGGAGGATGTATTGCTCCTTATGCCCGTTACGGAACAGCAGGATCGTCAGCGGGACAAAGATAATCAGCGATACGTCGTTGGTGACAAACATGGAGGTAAAAAACACGCCGAACACCAGAAAAAGCGACAGCGTGGTCATGTGCCGCAGGTTGGACGCCAGGCGCACCACCGGCCGGAGCACGTTTTCCTTCTTGAAGCCCTCCAGCACGCACAGCATCATAAACAGCGTGCCCAGGGTGCGCCAGTCGATCCCCTGGATCAGCTGCGCCGTGGGCGGCGTGATGATCATGGCGATCACCGCGGCCAGCACCGACAGGGTAAGCATAAGCTCCTTTTTCAGGAACAGGAACACTTTTTTCATTCTTGCAGGTCCTTTCAGCCGGATCCCCTCCAGCCTGGCCAGTATATATCAATCGCCCCCAAAAGACAAGACAAAACGCGGAGGTTTTTATAACAACAAATTTTCCCGGTGGCAGTATATAAAACATCGGAAAACTGGGATTTGACGGGGAGGAGGACGTTGGGCTTCCGCAGCCCAAACCTGCGCCAAAGGGATTTCATCCCTCTGGACTCCCAACGGGCGAACTAACTTGAGTCAGCGAACAAACTTGTTTCCGCCAAATTGGTTAAGTCGCCAAGCGAGTTCCCGGGCAAAAAGAACAAGATAAAAATCCGGAAAAATCAAGCTCGTTTGATTTTTCCGGATTTTTATCTTGTTCAGCGGTGCGCTTTGCGCACCGCGCGGCCAGCGAAGCTGGCCTTGCCCGGGGCCTTCCGGCCCGCCCTCCGCTGAAAACCGGCCCAAGGGCA
>CADAHU010000196.1 GCA_902787835.1 uncultured Eubacteriales bacterium | reverse complement strand
CTCCTCCGGGGCGGTGGAGGATATCAGCAGATCCTCCAGGACGCAGCGGCGGTCGATATCCAGACGCAGCTGGTCATAATGGGCCTGCTGCGGCAGCTCAAACACGATCTCCCGATCGGCGGCTTGGGTATGGGTGACCACCGACGCCGCCTCCCGGAAGGGCTCGCCGGACAGCGAATAATAGAGCTGGCAATCCACCTGCGCCGGGAACGGGTCCCGGGTTTTGACGCACAAGGTCTTAAACTCCCCGGGGATGCCGCTGATCACGATCCCGGCGTCCGCCCGGGTGGGCTGATAGACGCCCTCCGCGCTGAGGGTGGCGTGCTGCGCCTGCAGCGTAGCCTGCCCCAGCACCGATACGGCGTCCTGCGGGATGTGGGCCAGGATCACGGTATCGGGGTGAGTAATCAGCACCGCCCCATAGCACAGCGCCACCAGCGCCGCCGCCAGCAGCGCCAGCACCAGCGCTTTTTTTATTGCCCGCATGGCCGCTCCTCCCTTCCGATCAGCTGATTGTATGCCGAAAAGCCTTGCCCGCCTCCTGCCGCCAGGTCTGCACAAAATCCGCCAGGGAGGAGAACCGCTTTTCCCGCTTCTCCTGGCAGGCGCGGATCGCCGCCTGATAAAGGCCGTCGCCCGCCTCCCAGTCCTGCCGCTCTCCGCTGCCATACCGGCTCAGGAAAAAGCAGGCCAGCGCCCCCAGGGCGTACTGGGCGGTCACATCGTCCAGCGCCGCGCCCAGGGTCGTCTCCTCCGGGGAAAGAAAGCGCGGCGAACCCTCCATGCGCCCCTGATCGTTGATGGCCGGCAAGGGGCGGTACAGATCGATATCGCAGACCGTGATCTGCCCGGCGGTAAAATCGGCGGTCAGGCTGCCCTCATCAAAGCCCACGGGCATATACCCCTGCTCCACGGCGTTCAGCTGAAAATCAAACACCCGATCCAGCATCCGCAGCCGGGTAAGCAGCGGCTGTCGGCGCAGCGTTTCCTGGGCGGCTTCGCCCCGCAGGCTTTCGCCCTCCGGCCAGCGAAAAATGGCCGCATAGCCCCCTGCCGCCGGCCCATGGCCCTGGAGCTTGACCAGCGCCGGATGGGGATAAAGCAGCTCATACAGCCGCGCCGCCTGCTGCAGCCGCAGCGCCGCGGCCTCCGGCGCAAGCCCGCCGTTCAGCGGCGCTCCGGCAAATTTGATCAGCAGCCGGCCATAGCGGGCGCTCTCCATGCCGAAGCACACCTGCCCGGCGGAGGGCCGCACCTGGCACCAGAAGGGCTCGCCATAATGCAGCAGAAACCCAAAATCCTGGTATGCGCTCACATCCACAGGATAGCCAAACACGCTTTGGATCATGGCTGCCCCCTTTCCGCAGCGATCAAACCAGCCGCAGGGCAGGCTTGGCGTTGAGGCGCATATCCCCCGTCTCTCCCCGCAGCAGGCGGTAATAGGCGGCGCTGCCGATCATGGCCGCGTTATCGCCGCAAAGGTTGAGCCGGGGCATATACAACCGGATGCCCGCCTTTTGGCAGGCGTTTTCAAAAGCCGCGCGCAGGCCGCTGTTGGCCGATACGCCGCCGGCCAGCGCCAGCGCTTTAACATGGTGATCCAGCGCCGCCTGCATGGTTTTGCTCAGCAGCGCCTCCACCACCGCGTGCTGGAAGGAGGCCGCCAGGTCCTCGGGCTTCATTTCGACGCCCTTCTGCTCCATGGTATGGGTAGCGTTGATAAAGGCCGTTTTCAAGCCGGAAAAGCTGAAATCGTACTGCCCCGGGGTATGGGCCTTGGGCAGCTTGAGCGCGTTCGGATCACCGCTCTGCGCCAATTTATCCAGCAGCGGGCCGCCGGGATAGGGCAGGTGCAGCACCCGGGCCGCCTTATCGAAGGCCTCGCCCGCCGCGTCATCCTGGGTGCAGCCCAGCAGCCGATAAACGCCGTAATCCTCCACCATCAGGATATGGCTGTGCCCGCCGCTGGCCACCAGACAGATGAAGGGCGGCTCCAAATCGGGATGGGTCAGATAATTGGCGCAGATATGCCCCTCGATGTGGTTGACCGGGATCAGCGGCTTATCCAGCGCCCAGGCCAGCGCCTTGGCGCAGCTGACGCCGGTGAGCAGCGCGCCCACCAGCCCCGGGCCGTAGGTCACGCCGATGGCGTCGATCTCATCAAAGGTCATACCCGCCTCACCGAGGGCGTGATCCACCATCCGGTCCACTGCGTCCACATGGGCGCGGCTGGCGATCTCCGGTACCACGCCGCCATAGATGGCGTGCAGCGGGATCTGGCTGAACACCGCGTTGCTGCGGATCACGCGGCCGTTTTCGATCACCGCCGCGGCGGTCTCATC
>CADAHU010000195.1 GCA_902787835.1 uncultured Eubacteriales bacterium | reverse complement strand
CCCGGATTTTGACGTGACCCAGCGCAGCGCAGTCTCCATCGCCCGCCGCATGCAGGATCCCCTGGCGGAGCTGGTCAAGATCGAGCCCAAGGCCATCGGCGTGGGGCAATATCAGCACGACCTGAAGCAAAACGAGCTCACCGCCGCCCTGGATGGCGTGGTGGAGCAGTGCGTCAACCTGGTGGGCGTGGAGGTTTCCACCGCATCCGCCGAGCTGCTCTCCCACGTGGCGGGCATTGGCCCGGCGCTGGCAAAAAACATCGTGGCTTTTCGGGAGGAAAACGGCATTTCCAGCCGCACGGCGCTCAAGAAGGTGCCCAAGCTGGGGCCCAAGGCCTTTGAGCAGTGCGCGGGCTTTCTCCGGGTGATGGACAGCAAAAACCCGCTGGACGCCACCGCCGTGCATCCGGAGAGCTACGACGCCGCCAAGGCGCTGCTGGCAAAGCTGAATTACGACGCCAAGGATGTGAAGAACGGCGGCATTCCCGGCATCGCCCAGCGGGCCAGGGAGTATGGGCTGGACAAGCTGAGCGGCGAATTGGAGATCGGCCTGCCCACGCTGAACGACATCCTGAGCGAGCTGCAAAAGCCCGGCCGCGATCCCCGCGACGAGTTGCCCAAGCCTGTGCTGCGCACCGACGTGCTGGATATGAAGGATCTTCAGCCCGGCATGGAGCTCACCGGCACGGTGCGCAACGTGATCGACTTCGGCGCCTTCGTGGATATCGGCGTGCATCAGGACGGCCTGGTGCACATCAGCCGCATGGCCGACCGCTTTATCAAGCATCCCTCCGAGGTGGTCAAGGTGGGCGATGTGGTAAAGGTCTGGGTGGTCAGCGTAGACGAAAAGAAAAAGCGCATCGCCCTGACCATGGTCAAGGGAAGAGAATAAGGAGGAGACGCCATGAATATCGCATTGCCGCCCATGGGGTGGAACAGCTGGAACACCTTTGGCTCCAACATTTCCGACAGCCTGATCCTGGAAACCGCCCGGGCCATGAAGGAGAAGGGCTACCTGGAAAAGGGCTATGAGTATATCGTGATCGACGATTGCTGGAGCCTGCGGGAGCGGGACGCGGAGGGCCGTCTGGTGCCCGATCCGGAAAAATTTCCCCGGGGCATGAAGGCGCTGGCCGATGATATCCACGCCCTGGGCTTCAAGTTTGGCATGTACTCCTGCGCGGGCGTACAGACCTGCGCGGGCTATCCCTCCTCCTACGATCATGAGTTTACCGACGCCCGCACCTTTGCGGAATGGGGCGTGGACTATCTGAAATATGATTTTTGCAATTTCCCCGCCCATGCCGACGGCAAGACGCGCTACGCCACCATGTCCATGGCGCTGAAGGCCTCGGGGCGCGATATCCTGTTTGCCGCCTGCAACTGGGGCACCGATGCACCCTGGAAATGGATGAAATCCCTGGGCGTGCACATGTACCGCTCCACCGGCGATATCCAGGATAACTTCCAGTCCTTCTCCAACATCGCCAAATCGCAGCTGGACAATTTCTGCATGAGCGGGCCCCACTGCTTCAACGATATGGATATGCTGACCATCGGCATGTACGGCAAGGGCAACGTGGCCCTGGGCAAGGCGTGCACCGAGGCGGAATACCAGACGCAGTTTGGCCTGTGGTGCATGATGGGCGCGCCGCTGATCCTGGGCGGCGATATCCGCAGCATGGACGCCGCCAGCGAAAGGCTGATGCTGAACGAGCGCCTGCTGCGCATCGATCAGGATCCGGAGTGCCGCCCGCCCCATGTGGTCTACCGTGGGCGCGTCATCAACAACGAATACGATCCCGAAACCGGCAGCTGGTGGCACGAGTATCCGGACTGCGGGCTGACGCTGTTCCGCCATCTGAGCGGCAATGAATTTGCAGTGGGCTATTTCAACTTTGCTCCCAAGCGCGGCAGCGTGCCCTTCATCTTTGCCGATGCCGGCCTGCCTTACGGCAGCGGCGTGGGGCTGCATCTCACCGATACCATCACCGGCGAGGATCTGGACGTGCATCGGGATTACTATAATCTGGATGTGGAGGGCCACGCCTGCCGCATCCTGCTGGCCACGCTGGTATCGTGAGTGCGTGCAAAAACTGCGGACGGCAGCTGACCCCGGATGAGATTGCCGTCACCCGCAAGCTGATCAACCGCGGCGCGAAGGAGTATTACTGCATTTCTTGCCTGGCGGCTTATTTCGACGTAACGCCTGCGGATATCGAGGAGCGCATCGCCTATTTCAAGAGCACCGGCTGCACGCTGTTTTCCGCACACAGCAATGCCGACGCTGGGGCGGATTAAGGAACGATTCAAATTGGAATTTGACAGGGAGGGGGGGGACGAACGAGGGCGTTCCTTCTTGGAGCCCAAGAAGGAACCGAAGAAGGCTGCGTTTGTCGCCGTAAATGCTGCGGGCTTTTCCGCCAACAGGCTTTAACGCCTGCCA
>CADAHU010000194.1 GCA_902787835.1 uncultured Eubacteriales bacterium | reverse complement strand
GGGGAAATCCCTGAAAAATGAGCTTGTTCATTTTTCAGGGATTTCCTCTTTGTTCAGCGGTGCGCTTTGCGCACCGCGCGGCCAGCGAAGCTGGCCTTGCCCGGGGCCTTCCGGCCCGTCCTCCGCTGAAAACCGGCCCAAGGGCAGGTTTTCCGGGCGCTACGGGCCCGGGAACGGTGGCAGGCGTTAAAGCCAGTTAGTGGAAAAGCCAGCAGCATTTACGGCGACAAAGCAGGTTTTCTGCTTCTCTTTTGACTCAAAAGAGAAGCGTATCCCTTTCCCCGTCAAATTCCAGTTTGTTCATTCACGCAAGAAAAAAGACGCCCGGATGTCCAGGCATCTTTTTTCGTATTGAATGGATGCTTTTGATTACTTGCCCACCGCGGGCGTCCAGTAGGCCTGATCGTAGATATCGGTGAACCGATAGGTGACCACAGCCTTGGAAGGATCGGGCAGCTCGATATCGCTGACGGTCAGGCCCTGCGCCCCCACGGTGATGGGATTGCCAAAGTGATAGCTGGCGACATAGTTCTGCTGATAATCGTACAGGTCGGCCAGCAGCACGATGGTATCGCCGGGCTCCACGCTGAGCATGTTCTTGGCCACCGCCTCGGTCTCATCGCCATAGGTGAACCGCGCGCCGGCCACATAACCGGTGGCGCTCTCCGTATCCTGATCAAACACCACCAGCAGATCGGCCTGGGCGCTGAATTCGATGGGCTCCTCCTGGCCTTTCACAGTGCGGGTGCCGCTGAGGATGCAGGGCACGCGGCCGGTGATGCGCCATTGGTTATCGCCCACGGCAAAGGCGCTCTCCCTGTAATAGGGCACGGGCTGGCCATCCAGGCCGATCCAGGTCCCCTCGGTATCGGCGATCAGCAGGCCGGTCTCGCTGTCCAGTTCGTACAGGTTATCCAGGCCCAGATCCACATAGCCCTCGCCGTTATCGTAGAACATGTTCATATCGATGCTGTGCACCAGCGCCCACTGCTCAGGCGCCAGATCCATCACCCAGCTGTCCCCCAGCTTCTGGAACACCAGCTTGCTGGCGTCCAGCATATTGCTGGTCAGGTACTGGCCCAGCTGTTCCTCGGTGAGGGTGCGGCCGGAGAGGAAATCCATCCCACCGCCGCCCAGGAAGCTGCTCAGCAGCGAGGTCAGCGCATCGCCGGAGCCGGAGCCGCCGGAGGCGCTGCCGCCAAACAGCGAGGACAGCGGGCTGGTGCTGCTGCCGACGGACACGGCCTGGCCGCTGGATTCCACGGTGGCGAAGGCGCGGATGGCGCGGGAATAGCTGTCATCCATGCCGATGGCGGCATAAGTGTTGACGGCCTTATCCACGTTGGACACGCGCTGATAGGGGAAGTACACGCTCAGGCCATAGGCGCTGGACATGTTGGTGCGGTTGTACTTGACGGATTCGCGCAGGGCGCTGGCCAGGGCGTTGCTCTCGGTGGTCGCAAGACGCAGGCACAGGTCGGTCAGGTCCACCTGATCGATGCGGGAGGAGGCGGCAAATTCCCGGCTGCCGTTGCGGGCATTGGAAACGGTCTTGTACCCCTCGTTGTTGATCAGCGTGGTAACGCCGTCGGCAAAGCTGTTGAACCGGCTGGGAATGGTATGGCTGAGCTCCGCCAGGTCGATCACGCTCAGCGTGGTGGATTGGCCGCGGCACTGGCTGGCGCACTTGGATACAAAGTCATCGCAGATCTGACGGCCGATATCCAGGGTCGCCATGGAGGTGTTCTGCCCCAGGGCGGTGAGCCAATCGGTGTAATACCAGCCGATGCCGGGCTCGGTCTCCTCGGAGGCGATCAGGTAATCCGCGTAATTGCTGGCCATCAGCGCGTTCTCCACGCTGGCCATCAGGCAGGTATCAAAGCCGATAAAATCAAACTTCAGCCCGCCCCGCTGGAAGGCGCTGTTGAGCCCCGCCAGGCTCATGGAGCCCGCGCCGGGGTTGCGCTCGTCATAGCCATAGCCGGTCACGGAGCCGCTGCCGTGATCCCACAGGATCAGCGCGTAGCGATCAGCCTTGAAGTTCTTTGCGCCGTACTGGATAAAGGAGGTCAGCGTATCGGGATTGGTCATGGCGGCGCTGCCGGCATTCTTGTTCAGGCAGGCCAGGCCGCCGTCCTTCACCTGCCAGATCTGATTGTTGGTGGCGCTGATCAGGTTGTTGTTCCATTTCTTCGCGCCGCCGGTATAGATCACCAGGTTGATCTTGCTGCCGATGTTGGCCGCCAGCATCTCCTGCAGGTCGCGGGTGGCCATGGCGCTCTTGCTCTCCAGGTCCGCGCCGCACATGTACACCAGGATGGTGAAGGTATCCTTGCCATTGCCCTTGACGGTGGTATACTTGGCCCGGCTGCCCGCGGCCACGCTGCGGTTCACCGCGGTATAATTGGCGTTGGCGTTGGCCGAGGAGTACACAGGCGAGGATACGCCGGAGGACGCGGAGGACGCCGCGGTGCTGCCGATGCCGGTCTGGCTGCTGAACCAGCTGCCGCCCAGGATATCGCTGAGCCCGC
>CADAHU010000193.1 GCA_902787835.1 uncultured Eubacteriales bacterium | reverse complement strand
GAAAATGGCTTCGGGGAGGCGGGCGGCCCCTTACGGATCCATTCTTTGATACAGATAGTAATCCCAGGTTCTGCCCTCAAAGGGCAGGCTGGCTTCATCGATCAACTGATAATTTGCGCTGTCCTTCAGCTTGCGCATGCGGGTGATGATGAAGGCCGTTTTTCCCTGATGGATGCTTTCCTGGTGCGCTTCGTTCATTTCCGCCAGATCGTTGTTCAGAGTGCAGAAGAATTTTTGAACGGGCAGGGATTCCGCGGCAAAATAGAACCCGCCGTCCAGAAAACCGTAATTCAGCAGGGAGCGGTCGTCGCTTTGCCGGATGATCTGGGCAAACCGGTACTGCGGCATATCCTCCTTCCGCACGTTCATCAGATAGGTGTTTCCGCTGGCATAATAGGCGATCCAGGGATTGGCGAGGAGCAAAGCAGCGGATAGGATCCAAGCGGCCATGGCGCTTTTTCCGCTTTTGACGCGGCGCAGCAGGGAGCAGAGGGCGGCCAGCCCCAGGGGCGCGAAGACGCACAGCACCAGCGCGTAATAGGGATAGCGCCGGCCGCTGAAATAGGTAAACACAAACAGGCATACCGCCCCCAGCGAAGCCGCCAGCGCCTCCCAGCCGCGCTTTCTGGCTGCGGCGATCAGCCACAGGACGCCCAGCGCGCCGGGGATGGACCAGGGCAGATTATTGAGCAGATTGGGCAGCGGCGCATCGTACGCCCCGCCCCGGATGTTCTGGGAGTAGCGGGTCAGGTTATCCACAAAATACGCCTGCCAAAGATCGCCCAGCGCGCCGTTCAGGGCAAACCAGCCGATCACAAACGCGGTGAGGGCGGCGCAGCCCAGCAGAAAAAAGCCGATCAGCCGGGGCAAATCCCGGATCCGCCCGGTGAAGCCATACCAGAGGAGCGCGGCCAGGGCCAGGCCCAGGAACAACCCCAGGAAGGTGTATTTGGTCCATAGCGCCGCGGCGGCGCAGAGACCAAGCGCGAAGCCCTCCCGATTTTGCAGCGCGCGCTTTTCCTGCATGGCGCGGAGCAGGATGAACAGGCCCAGGGAAAACACCGGCAGGAAAAGCTCCTCCGCGCTGGAACCATGGGAGAAGGCTGGCGTGACGGGCACCAGGATGGCCAGCAGCGGCACGGACAGGCAGTAAGCTTCCTTCCGCCCGGAAAGCGTTTCCGCGATCCTGCCGCCAAGGTGCAGGAAGCAGGCAAAGCACACGCCTTCCAGCAGAAACACGCCCAGGAAGGAGCTTTCCGATACCAGCGCCGCCAGCGCGTACACAAAATACACCAGCGGGCCCTTTTGATCGTAGAGATCCCGATAGGGCACAAGACCGTGGCGGATGCCCCGGCCCACGGTAAAAAAGCAGTTCACGTCCACCCAATCGTTCAGGGGGTACAGAAAGGAGCTTTTGGAGCACACGGCCAGCACGGAAAAGGACGCGACGCAGGCCAGCAGGAGCCGAAAAGCCGTGCTGTTCAAAATCTGCCGTTTTTTCAAATATTTCACCACCCAAATCAAAGCAGGATCGGAAAAACGATCTTCTTGTTTTTATATGCGGCTCCGCGCAAAACCGATGGAACCGCAGTTCATATTATACAAAATTTATGATGCCTGCTGCAATGGGTGATTTAAGACGATTGATACTTGTTGATGTGATATATTTTTCTTGAATAAACAAATTGGGATTTGTGAAGGAGGAGAACGAACGGGAGCGTTCCTTCTTAGGAACCGAAGAAGGCTGCGTTTGTCGCCGCTCCTGTTGCGGGATTTCCGCCAACAGGCTTTTACGCCTACCACCGTTCCCTGGTAGCACGGCTTTGCCAGGGAACTCGCTTGGCGACCGTAGACAAGCTGACGGAAACAAGTCTGGTCATGCTTGCAAGCTGGTTCGCCCGTTGAGGTCCAGGAGGCGAAGTCTCCTGGCGCAGAGCTCGAGGCCGCGGAGGCCTCGAACGTACTCCTCCCCCGCAAATCCCATTTTGTCAAAATGAAGGATTCTCATCATCGTGAAACAAGCATAAAAAGCCGGCGCAAAGCATTTGCTTCGCGCCGGTTTGTATCAGGGTTCGAGGAATAAAGTCTCTTCGCCGTCCCCGGCATCCAGATCGGGTTCTTCCTCCGCCGCGGCCTCCGTCTCCTCGCCAAAGTAGGCTTCCACGATCGCCTGTCCCCAGGTCACGTGGGCGGTGATGTTGTAGTTCTGCAGGTAGGGAGCGGAGAAGTCAAAATAGATGTTGGTATAAATCGGAATGGCGGGCAGCACCTCGTTATACCGCTCCTGGAAGGCGATCCACCGGGTAATATAGCTGTACAGGTCGCCGGGCTGCGTTTTGCGCATCTCCACGGCGCGCTGGTACAGCTCCTCATCATCGCTGAAGGTGTTATTCCAGCGCTCGTGGGCCAGCTGGTTATCGGCGGAATAGGTGATGCTGGGGTCCACCACCACGTGGAAGTTGGTGCCCAGGTAGATCATATCGGTGGTGCGCTCGGTCTCGCGGTAATAGCTGGTCAGCAGGTCGTCCATGGGGGTGGGCACCAGCGTCAGCTGGATGCCGACGGCGTTCAGATGATCGATAAAGTTCTCCTGAATGGTATCCACAATGCGGTTGCCCTCGGGATACATCATCTTCAGATCCAGCGCGGTCAGCTGGCCGTCGATCCGCTTGCAGCGCACGTCGTCCACGCCGGGGCGATAGGCCTCGCCATCCCGGTTCAGCGTCCAGCCCGCCTGATCCAGCAGGGCGTTCGCCGCGTCCAGATCAACGGTGTACTGCGTCAGCTGATCCAGATTGAGCGCCTGCCAGGCGGCCATCATTTGGTCGTACTCGGCGTCGCTGTGGGCATACAGGTTTTCAAATCCGGTATGGGTCTCCGGGATGGTATCGCCGTTTTCCAGCAGATGCACCGGCGGGTCGATCTGCTGGCTCACCAGCATATACTCCCATTTTTCCACGCCGTAATAGCCGTCGGTGCGCAGGCCGAAGCCCTGGCAGTATTCCTGGATCAGCGCGTCCCGATCCATGCACCAGGCGATGGCCTGGCGCACTTCCTTTTCGCGTACCGTGGGCCAATCGCAGGTGAAGGTCAAAAACGTCATGCCCAGCCGCGGATAGGGCTGCGAGCGCACGCCGGTCTCCTCCACGCCCTGCATCATTTCGGTGATCACGGAGCCGTATACCAGCTTGTTGATCAGGTGCAGCTCCCCATCCGCAAACAGCTGGGGCACATCCTCGCTTTTTACCGCGGTGAAGGCGATTTTCTGGATCTGCGGGCGCGCCACGTAATAAAGGATCTCTCCGCTGCCTTCGTCCTCCACAGGGGTGTAGTTTGCCGGCAGTGCCAGCGGCTCCTCCTCGGCCGCTTCTTCGGCCGTATCCGGCGCTTCTGCTTCGCCCTCCTCGCTGTCATCACGCCAGGCGGCGGGCAGCTCCTGCACCCACGTTCCCTTGTAATAGGGGTTGGCCTCAAAATGGGCGGTCTCGCCATCGAAGCCTGTAAGGACGTAGGGGCCGCTCACCACGGACGGATGGCTGTTATAGCCCGTTTCCGGGTCCAGGATGGTCTTTTGCAGAAGCTCGGCGGTAAAGATGGGCTCGGTGATGGTTCGATCCTCGTTGCCGATGTATACGCCCGCGCCGTCATCATACACGCGGCAGCCCGGCGCGATGACGCGAATGGGGTAGGACACGCAGAGGAACAGGCCGGTTTCAAAGAGGAAGGGCAGGAAGTGCTGATCCAGGGTGATGACCAGCTGATGATCGGTAAGCACGTTCACGCCGGCCAGGGTGGGATTTATGCCGGTAATGTATTCCCGGTAGCCCATAATGTGCTCGGCGCGGTAAATCTTTGCGCCGATCTCCTCCATCTCCGGGGCCATCATCAGCAGCAGCGAAAAGGCGTAATCCCAGGCGGTAATGGGCGTGCCATCGGAATAGTAGAGGTCGTCCGCGAGGACCAGAAAGAAGGTGTGGTCGCCCTCGGGGTCCCCCATGACGCGGAGATCTTTTACCACGGTGGGGTCAAAGGCATACTCTCCCTGGTTCTGATTCCAGTTGACCAGGTTGTAGCCGTGGATCAGCGAGCACACGTCGATATCCGCCGTGTTGTTGCCAAACATCTCGGTGAAGAAATCACCGCGCATCTCGGTGGGATGGCCTACGATCAATTCATCGGGATATGCGATGGGCGCTTCCGTTGTTTCCGGCGCTTCCGCCAGGGCTGCCAGGGGCAGCGCGGAAAGCGTGAGCGCCAGGGCCA
>CADAHU010000192.1 GCA_902787835.1 uncultured Eubacteriales bacterium | reverse complement strand
CCTTTTTACGCCATCTTGTCCGCCCCGCGTGTGTCATCCTGACGCCCGCAGGCGGTTCGCTTGCGCCTGCCAACGGCAGGGAGGATCTCCCCCGCAGGCAGATAAAGTCTCTTTGCATTGACAACACACCCCTGCACCGTTTCCGCCAACTGGGAGATTCTTCGCTCGGCCCATCCGTATAGGGCCGGCTCAGAATGACAGCGTTTGGTGGGCGGATCCTTGTTTGTTGTTGGGTGGCTGGCTCAGAATGGCATACGTCGGGGGACGATTCAAGTTTTTAGCGTTATCCTGCTGCATTTCCTCGCGTGTCATCCTCGCCCGCAGGCCGTTCGCTTGCGCCTGCCAACGGCAGGGAGGATCTCCCTCTCGAAGGCAGACATAATCCTGCAACGCTTGTCGGCGTACCCCCGCATCCTTCCCGCCCGCAGAGAGATATTAATCTGCCCAGGAACGGCCCAAAACACTGCCCTCCATGGTGCAAACGGGATCGCCTGCAAAAAATTTCGCCCCATCCGGCTTGCGGACAGGGCGAAATCGTTTTTTTAATTTTACAGCGCGTTGATGATGTTGTACATCATGCGGTCGAAGGGGCGGCGGGCGCGCAGGGCCTTATCGATATCCTCGTCAAACACATGGCCGTTTTTGCGGCCGATGACGCGGTTGCCGATGCTGCGGTTGAGCAGGTCCACGGCGCGCACGCCGGCCTCGAAGGCGAAGGCCGCGTCCCGGGCGGTGGGGCGGGCGCCGCGCTGGGTATAGCCCACCACGGTGGAGCGCACCTCGGGATAGGAGCCATCGGGCATCTTGCACTTGCGCTTGAGCACGCTGGCAAAGCGGTTGGCGGTCATGGGCTCGCCCTTGTACACCTGCTTGCCGTAGGGGCGCAGGAACTCGTACACATCGAAGGGGGCCATCTCCTCCCAGCTGCCCTCCGCCACCACGATGGTGGTGCGGTAGTTTCCCTGGTCGATCTGGCTCTGCAGGCGGCGGGCGATGCTGTCCACCGTCCAGCGCTTGCCCTCGGGGCAGATCACGATCTCCGCGCCGGTGGCCATGGCGGTCTGCAGGGCGATATCGCCGCAGTGACGGCCCATGACCTCCACCACGTGGGGACGGTCGTGGCTGCGGCTGGTGGCGCGGATATTGCGCACGGCTTCCACGCACACGTTGACCGCGGTATCGAAGCCCAGGGTCATATCGGTATAGGCCAGGTCGTTATCGATGGTGCCGGGGATGCCCACGCAGGGCATGCCGTGATGGCACAGCGCCTGGGCGCCATGGAAGCTGCCGTCGCCGCCGATGACGATCAGGCCGCGCACGTCCAGATCCCGCAGCATCTGGGCCGCTTTGGCCTGCACCTCGGTCTGCTTGAACTCCAGGCAGCGGGCGGTGCGCAGCTGGGTGCCCGCCATATCGGCGATATCCAGCGCGTTCTCCAGGGACATATCCACAAAATCACTCTCGGGGTTTTTGCCCAGCAGGCCGTTGAAGCCGCGGTCGATGCCCAACAGGGACATACCCAGCATATTGGCGCAGCGCGCAATGGCTGTCACCGCCGCGTTCATTCCGGGGCTGTCGCCGCCGCTGGTCAAAACTGCGATCCGTGCCATCTGTATTCTCCTCCCATGCGTTTTACCGCAATAAATTATTCTCGATCAGCAGCTGCTGCGCCTCTCCGGCCTCCCCGGAGGGCACCAGGATCTCGTAGCAATCCCGGCCCTGGGCGCCCACGGATACCCGCCGGAACCGCGCCAGGAAGCTCTCCTCCTGCAAAAACCGCAGGATCTCCCGCGCGCTCTGCTCGCTGCGCGCCAGGTGAATCACCGTCCATACAGGCTCCAATGCCGCCGCTGACCTCCTTTGGTTGCTGTACACCCGATTATAGCACAATTGCCCCGAACCATTCAATCGGGTATTGCGTGTTTTGTACGTTTTTTTCTGCAAAAATCCCTCGCGGGCAGGAAAGCGGCGGCGGCGGGCAGAATATAAAAATGCTTTACCCTGTATTGTACGGAGGCCTTCCTTTTGAGCTTGCCGGATTATGAAACCGATCCCGCCGTGCGCGCGCTGCGCCTGGCTATCATGCAGCCCGCCATATCGGGGGATGACGCCGCCAGCTTCCGCCGCCTGCACGCCCTGCTGCGCCAGCTGTTCCCGCAGGTGTTTTCCCGCGGCGCGTGCGAAACGGTGGATGGCGGCGCGCTGCTGATCCACCTGCCGGGGCGCACCCAGGCCCGGGCGCTGGTTTTCTGCGCCCATCTGGACGTGGTCAGCGCCGGCGACCCCGCCCGCTGGAGCGTTCCGCCCTTCTCCGGCACTGCGATGAGGAGACCCGGGGCGGCAGCATGGCCTCCATGGCGCGGCTGCTGGCCGAGCGCGGCGTGGAGCCCGCCTTTGTGCTGGACGAGGGCGGCAATATCTCCCACCCCTACGCCCTGACGCGGCAGGACGCCGCCTACGTGGGCGTATGCGAAAAGGGGCGGCTGCTCTTTTCCCTCTCCTGCGAGGGCCCCGGGGCCATGGAGCACCTGGCCCGGGCCAGCCTGCGCATCGCCCGCATCCGCCCCACCTGCCGCCTCTGCCCGCCGGTGATCGATCCCATGCTCTCCGCCCTGCGGCCCCTGCTGAGCCGCCCCCTGCGGCTTTGCCTGCGCTATCCCCGGCTGCTGGGCCGCGCGCTGCTGCTCCGGCTGCGGCGCACACCCATGGGCCGCGCCATCACCAGCACTCAGCTTTCCCTGTGGAAGCAGAGCGGCGACGCCCTGATGCGCGAGATCCCCACCCTGTATTATTCCGCCAGCGTGCTGCCCGGCGAGGAGACCCAGCGCCTGCTCCGCCGCGTGGAGCGCGCCCTGTATAAATCGCCGGTGCAGCTGACGCTGCAGGTTCTGGAGGAGCCCGGCGGCGTATCTCCCAGCCAGGGCCCCAGCTGGGACGCGCTGACCACCGCCATCCAGGTGCATTTTCCCGGCACGCCCATCGTGCCCTGCCTGCTGGCCGGCGGCACCGATTCCCGGCATATGGAATCGCTCTGCCCCCGGGTTTACCGCTTCAGCCCCTTCATCCTCCCCCCGGAGGAGCTGGCCCGCACCCACAACTACGACGAGCGCCTGAGCATCGAGAACCTGCGCCGCGGCGTATCCTTCTTCCGCCAGATGCTGCAGGCCTGAGGCGGGAGGCTCCCCGTGAAGCGGGCATTTATAAACAAGTATTGAAAAAAATCTTTGATATATGCTATACAGTCTGTGCAAAGGGATACTGCTGAAAAATAATCAATATGCAGGCGTCAACCGTTGTCCGGGATAAAACGCCGGAACAGGAAAGCACAAAAAACGCAAATAAACAGGAGAAAAACAATGGAAAGAAAAGTTGATGTGAAGCTGAACCCGAACGAGCTGGAGCATGTCTCCGGCGGCTGCGTTTTCTATCACACCATGTCGCCCGACGGCGCATACCTTCGCATGGATGACGGCGATTACGTCGAGTGGATCTGCAAGGACTGCGGCGCAAGATCGTACACCAAAAACGGCCAGGACATCTCCAAGGAGGAATTCGAGGCCGCAAGGCAGCAGTTTAACAACCCGTCAGCTGAACACTATTATTTCGATATCCGGAAAAATGATCACCCATTGGCTGCCATAAAAAAGGAACTGTGCATCGGACGCAGTTTCTTTTTTATACTCCGAACATGCGCTGTACATGGCCGGGGCCTGGATGCGGATAATTCCGTAAACCTTGCCGGGAGCGTGACGGTGGACTAAACAAACGGAACGCGGGCGCATGACGAAATCCATTTTATAACTGGCGGCGTGGTATCCGGCGGCCAGCCTGGGGAACCGCCTCCCTCCTCAGTCGAATGGGAGCAGAGATTGTATTTTGACTGTTTTCCCCTTGACAAACGGCTTTCTCCGGCATAAAATGCCATCATTCCAACAAGGCGCAAGGGTGTGCTTGATGCACCCGGCGCCTTTTTTGTTGG
>CADAHU010000191.1 GCA_902787835.1 uncultured Eubacteriales bacterium | reverse complement strand
AAAATGATCCAGTGGATCATTTTTAGCGAGGGCGGGCCGGAAGGCCCCGGACCCGAAGGTCCTTTGGCGCAGGGCTCGAAGCGCCCGGAAAAGCATCCCTTGGGATGGCTTTCAGCTGAGAGCGGGCCGGAAGGCCCCGGACTGGGCGCGCGGAGCGCCCAGCGTCCTCCCCGTCAAATCCCAATTTGTCTGTCTGCGTTCGATTGTAAACATAAGATAATGAAAACGACATAAAAATAACGCTGAAATGCTTGACATAATATAGAATATTAGATATAATGATGATGAAAACAATAAAACGAAAAAGAGGTGAACAAAATGCAGAACAGGAAAGGGCTGAACATCCGCATCCCGCTGTACACCCTGGGGGAGGAGATTTTTCACGCCATCTCCCATGGCATCGGCGCGGCGCTGAGCATCGTGGCGCTGGCGCTGATGATGGTCAAGGCCCATGGGCTGACGGCGCAGCTTTCTGCCGCTTTTTTCGGAACATCCATGATCATCCTGTATACGGTTTCCTGCGTGTACCATTCCTTATCCCGCCGCCTGGAGGGGAAAAAGGTGATGCGGGTCATCGACCATTGCGATGTGTACCTGCTGGTGTGGGGCACCTACGTGCCGGTGGCATTGCTGGGCGTGGGCGGCGCGCTGGGCTGGGTGCTGTTTGGCGTCACCGGCGCTTTTACCGCCCTGGGCATCACGCTGACCGCCATCCATGTGGACCGGTATAAGGTGCCCCAGGTGTTCTGCCACCTGATCAGCGGCTGGTCCATCCTGCTTGGATTGCCCCAGCTGACCGCCAGCGTGGGCCAGACCGGCGTGCTTTATATGCTGCTGGGCGGCATTATGTACACCTTGGGCTCTATCCTGTACGGCCTGGGCTCCAAGGTGCGGTACATGCACGCGGTTTTCCATCTGTTTTGTCTGGCGGGCACATTTTTCCATTTCCTGGTCATCTATACCCGCCTGCTGTGATGCGGTGAAGGATAAAAGAGCAGCTGGTCATCTGTTTTTGACCAGCTGCTTCATTTTGTTTTTCATGTAGTCTTCTATGTCCTGCTGCTCCTCCCGCTCCGGGTAAAGGCTGATGAAGCGGAAGCTGGCGGGTCGGTACAGGTCGATGCGGCAGGCATGCCTGCGGAATTCGCACCGGCAAACCTCGTTCCACATCAGGTGGGTTTCGTTGATCAGCATGCGCTGATTGCCCTCGGCGTCCGATACGATATTGCAGGCGTCGTAGGGGATGGCCCGGGAAAGGCACTTGATGCGGCTGGGGACGATCCAGGTTTGCATATGCGCGCCCCGGGCGTCCACCACGTAATGCAGCTCCTCCTGACCCTGCAGGCCCAGCACCAGGCAGATCAAGGCCGCGCACAAAAACAGAAAAATCATGATGCCCGGCACCAGCCCGCTGGTGGAAAACATGGTCAGCGCAGCCTGCTTGTTGGGGGAAAAGATCAGCTCTCCCAGAAACAGGAACAGCAGCAGGGCCACCGTGGTCAGCGTAAGCGCCTTCAGGATGCCAAAAAGCATCGGCGCATCGCCCAGCGGCGTGCGGATGGTGCGCCATTTGAACCGCTCGTTGGGCGCGGTAATGCTGGCGCCGCAGCGATCGCATACCTGCGACAGGCTGTCCTGCTTGCACTTTTTGCAGTAGTATACATGCATGCCTCTCCTCACTCCTTTCGGCACGGATGCGGGAACCATTATAGCACGAACCGGGCTTCTTTTCAAATCGCAGATTCAAAAACAAAATTCGGCTGATAAGCCCGGTTAAAACGGGCATACTGTGCTTGGACGCATCGATCAGGGAGATATGTCCGCCGCCGTGATAAAGCTCCGGGCGAGGCCTTCCGACGGGGAGGACGGGCGCTCAAAGCCTCGCGCGCCGCGCGCATCCGCTCCCGGGCAGCTTCGCGCGCGAGGGGCTGCCGCGTCCGCCCCGGCATTTCCATCATGAAAGGAGGGGACGGTATGCCCCGTTCCGATACCGGCCATCAGTGCATTGAGTGCAGCGTGGTCAGCTGCAAATTCCATGATCAGCAGGGCCGCTGCAGCCTGGACCGCATCCAGGTGGAGCCCACGCCCATGGCCTACACCGGCGAAGCCGCCGACGAAAGCATGTGCGGCAGCTATAAAAACCGATAACGATCCATCAAAAAAAGGGGCCGCAAAGCCCCTTTTTGATATGATTTGGTTTATTTCAGGTGCCAGATCTTGTCGTTGTACTCCTGAATGGTGCGGTCGGAGGAGAACACGCCGGATTTGGCGGTATTGATCACCGCCATGCGCAGCCATTTGTCCCGGTTCTGATAATCCTCGTTTACCCGGCGCTGGGCCATGGAATAGCTGCCAAAGTCCTTCATCACAAAGTACCGGTCGTCAAACATCAGATCGTGATAGAGCGCCTGCAGGGCGGTGGGGCTGTCGGGCATCAGCGTGCCGTCGATCATCTGCATCAGCGCCCGGCGGATCTCTGCGTTCTGCTCAAAGATGTGCATGGGGTTATAGCCGCCCTCCCGCTCCAGGGTGGCGGCGGTATCGGCGCGCATGCCAAAGATGTAGAT
>CADAHU010000190.1 GCA_902787835.1 uncultured Eubacteriales bacterium | reverse complement strand
CTATGAAACGGCGGGCGTAAAGGATATCGGCTACATGATCGACGGCATGCGCGCCTTCTACGAGGCCGAGATCCGCCGCGGGGCCGACGGGGAATTCTGCCTGTAACCGCGGCGGCGATGGAGACTCGCCTTTACCGCTTGGAGGTGACGGGGGAGAAATCGTTAGGGCCTCCGCGGCCCTAAAACCCTGCGCCAGGAGACTTCGCCTCCTGGACCTCAACAGGCGAATCAGCTTGAGCCGAAAAACGAACTTGTTTCCGCCAGTTTAGTTTCGGTCGCCAAGCAAGTTCCCGGGCAAAAAGAACAAGATAAAAATCCGGAAAAATCAAGCTTGTTTAATTTTTCCGGATTTTTCTCTTGTTCAGCGGTGCGCTTTGCGCGCCGCGCGGCCAGCGAAGCTGGCCTTACCCGGGGCCTTCCGGCCCGCCCTTCGCTGAAAGCCGGCCCAAGGGCAGGTTTTCCGGGCGCTACAGGCCCGGGAACGGTTGCAGGCGTTAAAGCCAGTTGGCGCAAAATTCAGCAGCATTTACGGCGACAAAGCAGGTTTTCTGCTTCTCTTTTGACGCAAAAGAGAAGCGTATCCCCTCTCCCCATCAGATCCCAATTGTTATTCGTTCAGCAAAACGCAAAACCGCGGCGGGGAATTCACTCCTCCGCCGCAGTTTCCATCGTCACGCCCTCCAGCAGCAGCACCTTCTCGGCCAGCAGGCGGGAGAAGCCGCCCACCACCGCCGCGGCGGCGATCATATCCTCCGGCCGGTCGCTGGCCAGGGCATTATCCTTATCGTGGCCCAGGATCGGCGCGGCTGCCATGCGCACCTGCTGGGCAAAATACTGGGTGGTCAGGCGATGGCGCTCCGCATAGGTTTTGTATATGCCGCACAGCTCCGCCTCGTCCAGATTATTGGGGATCAGCTTTTGGATCAGCGATATGCTCAGCCCCTGCTTCAGCGAGCAGATGATGATCAGATAGGCCAGGTGCCGGCGATAATAGCGCTTCTTGACCGGCATGGGCATCACCTTGTTGCGCACATAATTGTTGATGGTGGCGGCGGTGATGAACTGCTCCTCCTTCAGCTCCGGCGGCAGATAATCCAGGTACTGCTTGAGCACCAGCACCACCTGCTCCATATACAGGCCGATATCGGGGATCTCCTCCCAGGCGGGCAGGCGATAGCGCTCCAGATACTTCTCCCAGCGGCGAAGCTTTGCGCCGATCAGGCGATTGTCATACATGCCGCGCATCCCCCCCTTTTTCCTTAGTATAACACATAAAGCGCAAAAAGCAAGAAAATCTTGCCGAAAACTTTTCTTGACATATAATGTGCAATGTGTTAATCTGATAACGCATATTAGATTTATGCGGGGTGATTTTTGTGTTTGCAATCATTACCGACACGTCGGCAAACCTGGATCGCAGCTGGCTGGAAGCGCATAATGTGCTGGCGATCCCTTTCCATTATATGGTCAAGGGCCAGGACTGCACCTGCCTGGATACCGAAAACTTTGACGGCAAAACCTTCTACAACGCCATGCGGGAGGGCGAAAAGGTAACCACCTCCCAGATCACGCCCCAGGCCTACCACGATATGATGCGGCCCGTGCTGGAGCGGGGCGAGGATATCCTGTACATCAGCATGTCCTCGGGCATCAGCGGCTCCTACAGCCAGGCGGAGTTCGCCGCCCGGGAGCTGCGGGAGGAATTCCCGGAGCGCACCATCTATACCGTGGATACGCTGGGCGCGTCCCTGGGCGAGGGCCTGCTGGTGCTGCAGGCGGTGGAATGCCGCGACCGGGGCGAAAAGCTGGAGGACATCTACAATAAGCTGATGGACGTGCGCCACAGCATGTGCCAGGTGTTCACCGTGGATGATCTTAAATACCTGCGCAATACCGGGCGGCTCTCCAACATGGCGGCCATCGTGGGCATGGTGCTCAATATCAAGCCCCTGCTGAAGGGCAACACCGAGGGCAAGATCGTCAGCTTTGCCAAGATCCGCGGCCGCCGCCGGGCCATCCAGGGCATGGCGGAGCACTACGATAAGCTGGTGCGCGACGCCGGGCAGCAGATCATCGGCATCGCCCACGCCGATTGCCAGGACGACGTGGATTACCTGATCAGCCTGCTGCGGGCCAACCACCCGCCCAAGGATATCCTGACCGTGATGTATGAGCCGGTCACCGGCTCCCACGTGGGCCCCGGCACCCTGGCGCTGTTCTTCTTCGGCGACCGCGGCTTCCGCGGGCAGAACGATTCTCTGCTGAACGCCATTACCCAAAAGGTGGACGAGGGCAAGGAAACGCTCATGGGCGCGCTGCGCAGGGATAAAAAATAATACCTGTGTCCATTTCTGATCCTGTTCTCTGGTTAAAAACAGACAAACCGTAATTGAACGGGGCAAAGGGTTCCGCGCTTTCTTCAGCGAAGAAAGCTGCAAAGAAGCAGCTGGCGAACCGGCTTGAGTGGTCGAACAGACTTGTTTTCGCCAGTTTGGCTCATGGTCGCCAAGCGAGTTCCCTGGCATAAGAACAAAGAGAAAAATCCGGAAAAATCAAGCTCGTTTGATTTTTCCGGATTTTTCTCTTTGTTCAGCGG
>CADAHU010000189.1 GCA_902787835.1 uncultured Eubacteriales bacterium | reverse complement strand
AAGCTTGTTTTTCGTCATTCGCTCCATCGCCCGTTGGGATTCCAAAGGGATGAAATCCCTTTGGCGCAGAGCTCGAGGCCGCGGAGGCCTCGAACGTTTTCTTCCCCCGCCAAATTACGGTTTGTCTGATTTCAATCAAAGAATCGTATCGATACAAAAAACCCCGCCCTCGGGGCCTGCGCTCCGGGGACGGGGAAATTTGATCTTTGGATCGTTACACGGTGGTGCCCTTGCCGATGACCATGGGATAGCTGGTGGGGGCGCACAGGGTCACGTGATCGCGCACGGTGACCTGCTTATCCAGGATGATGCCCTCCACGTGGGAGCCGCTCATCACATAGCCGTCCTGCATGATAACGGCGTTGCGCACCACGGCGCCCTTCTGCACGTGCACGCCGCGGAAGATCACGCTGTTCTCCACGGTGCCCTCGATGACGCAGCCGTCGGCCAGCAGGCTGTTCTTTACCTTGGCGTCGGGGGCGTAGCGGGTGGGCATCTCATCGCGCATCTTGGTCCAGATGGGGCGGTCGGTGCGCAGGATCTGCTTGCGGATCTCGGGCTTGAGCAGATCGGCGTTGCAGTCAAAGTAGGCCTGCACGCTGTCCAGCCGCCAGGCGGGGCTGTCGTTCTTCCAGCCATAAACCTTGAGGGTTTTCTCGTGGATGGCCTTCTGCAGCAGCTCGCGGGTAAAGTGATACTGGGCGCGGCTGACGGCGCGGTCAGCCAGCTCGATCAGCAGCTCGCGGCGGATCAGGAAGGCCTCCATGTAGGTGTTTTCAAAGCTGGGGTTCACGGGCTGGTTTTCCAGCTCCAGCACACGGCCGTCGGCGTCCAGCTTGATATAGTGGCCGTCGCCGCTGCGCTTTACGCCGGGGTTGGTGGTGTACATCAGGGTGATATCCGCGCCGGTGCGGATATGCTGGGCGGCCATATCGTCATAATTGGCGGTGTACAGTATGCCGCTGTCGGTGACCACCACATAGCGCTCATGGCTGCGGCGCAGGAACACCATATTGCTGCGGATGGCGTCCATCAGGCCGCTGTATACGCCGATGTTATCGGGCGTCTGGTAGGGGGGCAGGAACACCAGGCCCTGCCGCTTGCCGTGCAGATCCCATTCCTTGCCGCTGCCCAGATGGTCGATCAGGCTGGAATAGTTCTTCTGCAGGATGATGCCCACGTTCTTCGCTCCGCTGGATACCAGGGAGGACAGCACAAAATCGATCACGCGGTAGCGCGCCAGCACGGGCAGCGCGGCCACGGCGCGCACGGCGGTCAGCTCGCTCAGCCTTTCGCCGTTATCGCCGGTATAAATCAAGCCCATCAGGTCATTCATGGCATTAACCTCCTTACTGTTCGCGCTGGATGCCTGCCGGCACGGTATCGCCCGCGGGCACGGTCACGTTCTGCCCCACCACGGCAATGGAGCCTTCGCTCTCGCCGATCATGGCGCCGGGCTCAATCACGGCGTTCTCCGCCACGATGGCGCGCCGCACGATGGCGCCGCGGCGGATTACCGCGCCGGGCATGATCACGCTGTCGATCACCTGGGCGCCGGCTTCCACGATGGCGCCGGTGCTGACGATGCTGTGCTGCACGCGGCCATAGACCTCGCAGCCCTCGGTCACCAGGCTGTCGCTGATCTCGGCGGTATCGGCCACGTACTGGGGGCCGGAGCCGAAGTTGCGGGCGTAGATGCGCCACTTTTTATCGTGCAGGTCGATGGGCAGCGGCGTGGTCAGCAGATCCATGTTGGCTTCCCACAGGCTGTCGATGGTGCCCACGTCCTTCCAGTAATCGTTGAAGGAATAGGCGGTCATCATGCAGCCGTCGTTCAGCATGGAGGGGATGATGTTCTTGCCAAAATCGTTGCTGCTGCTCGGATCCTGCTCGTCGCGGGTCAGGTAATCATGCAGCTTGTCCCAGCTGAACACGTACACGCCCATGCTGGCGTTGTTGGATTTGGGGTTCTTGGGCTTTTCCTCAAACTCCACGATGCGGCCGGTCTCGTCGGTATTCATGATGCCGAAGCGGCTGGCTTCCTCCCAGGGCACCTGGCGCACGGCGATGGTGGCGTCGGCCTTGTGCTCGATATGGTGGCGCAGCATGGCGGCGTAATCCATCTTGTAGATGTGGTCGCCGGAGAGGATCAGCACATACTCGGGATCGAACTGCTGGATGAAGGGCATGTTCTGGTAGATGGCGTTGGCCGTGCCCTTGTACCATTCGCCGGTGGCGCCGGTATGATAGGGGGGCAGCACATAAACGCCGCCCTGGCTTACGTCCAGATCCCAGGGCGCGCCGGAGCCGATATAGGCGTTGAGCTCCAGGGGGCGGTACTGGGTCAGCACGCCCACGGTATCAATGCCGCTGTTGACGCAGTTGGACAGGGGAAAATCGATGATGCGGTACTTGCCGCCGAACGGAACGGCGGGCTTGGCCATCTGCTGAGTGAGCACGCCCAGACGGCTGCCCTGGCCGCCGGCCAGAAGCATGGCGACGCATTGCTTTTTGCGTATCACGGTGTATTCCTTCCCTTCGGTTTTTATTTTGCTGTATGGATGGATAGGGGTAAACCTATCTATTATATTATCGGAACCCGCGCCTGCTGTCAATGGACACTTTGGCACCAATCGAGACAAAAATGCGGCTT
>CADAHU010000188.1 GCA_902787835.1 uncultured Eubacteriales bacterium | reverse complement strand
ATGTTCAGCGTGCCGTCCAGCGCCTGCTGGATCAGCTGCAGGGTCTGCTGGGCGGAGGAGAGCTCCACGGTCAGGGTATCGATGCGCTGGTTCATCACGGTGGTCTGGGCGGTCAGGGCGGTGATGGCCTGCTGATCGGCCTCCACCCGGGCGTTCAGGGCGGAGATCTGCTCCAGATGGGCGGCGGCCTCGGTGGTCAGCGTCTGGATCTGGGCCTGCTGATCCGTGATTTCTGCGTTCAGGGATTCGATCTGGCCCTGCTTTTCGGCTACCGCGCCGCGCAGCGTGACCAGCTCTTCCTCGCGGTCGGCCACGCTGGCGTTCAGGGTATCGATCTCCTGCTGCCGGACGGCGGCCTCCTGGGTCAGCGTTTCTATGGTTTCATCCTTGGTGGCCGCTTCCTCGTTGGCGGTCTGCAGGTTCCGCTGGCTTTCGTTTACGGCATCCACCATGGCGGCCAGATCCGCGTTGAGCTCGTTGATGCGGGTATGGCTGCGCACGCTGATAACGCCGATGGCGACGGACGCGACCACGACAACGGCGCAAAGGATCATGATCATTTTTTTCATGCTTCGGTAGCCTCCCTAAGGCACATTTTTCATGATCATTATACCACCGAATGGGCGATCTGGGAAGCCCCTGCGGGATTTCTTGACAGTTTCGTCATAACTGTCTATAATGTGAGCGCCAAATCGCGGCGCAATAGCGCTTGCCGCGGGGAAAGGAAATACGCCTGTGCCTGATCCGTATACAGATGCCATCGCCCTCCGGCCCCACCATGCCCTGTGCATCCGGCATTTTGTGGGCCATGGGTACAGCCCGGCCTTTGTGGAGAATATGACCGCGCTGATCCGCCGCCTCCGGGAGGAGCCCGGTCAGCCGCTGCGCATCACCCTGGGGCCGGATACCCTGTGCGCAGCCTGTCCGCATAACCGGGCGGGGATCTGCGACAGCCAGGAGAAGGTGCGCCGTCTGGATGCCGCCGCGGCCGCGGGGTGCGGCCTGAGCGACGGGCAGATCATCACCTGGCAGGCGCTGTGCCAGGCGGTCGATCGGGGACTGATGCCCGGCGGCGCCATGCCCGCCTGCTGCGCGGAATGCGAGTGGTATTCCCTGTGCGAGGGGCTGCACCATCCGGAAAAGGAGGGGCAGCGCCTTGGCGGCCAATGATTTTTCCCAGGGAAAGGTATGGAAGCGGATCATGGCCCAGGCCGTGCCGCTGACGCTGGCGGAGATCGTCCATCTGCTCTATAACGTGGTGGACCGGGTGTACATCGGCCATCTGTCCGATACCGACAGCATGGCGCTCACCGGCGTGGGGCTGATCTTTCCCATCGTATCGCTGATCGGCGCGTTCACCAGCCTGCTGGGCACCGGCGGCGCGCCGCTGTTTGCCATCGCCCGGGGCGCGGGCCAGGAGGAGAAGGCCAGCCGGATCCAGAACAACGTGTTCATCCTGCTGGTGTATACCTCCCTGGCGCTGACGGCGCTGTGTTATATTTTCAGGCGGCCCGTGCTCTACCTTTTTGGGGCCAGCCCGGCCTCCTATCCCTATGCCGACGCCTACCTGGCCATTTATCTGCTGGGCACGCCCTTTACCATGCTGGCCACCGGCATGAACGGGTTTATTAACGCCCAGGGCTTCCCCCGGGTGGGCATGCTGACCACCATGCTGGGCGCGGCGCTGAACCTGGCGCTGGACCCGCTGTTCATATTCACCCTGGGGCTGGGCGTGCGCGGCGCGGCCATCGCCACGGTAATCAGCCAGGCGGTCTCCTGCCTGTGGGTGCTGATCTTCCTTTGCGGCAGGCGGGCGCTGATCCCGCTGCGCCGGGCGCACATGCGTGTCCGGAAAAAGCTGGTGGGCAGTATCCTGTCCCTGGGCGTGGTGGGCTTCATTATGAAGGGCACCAACAGCCTGGTGCAGATCGTATGCAACGCCACCCTGCAGCGCTATGGCGGCGATCTGTATGTGGGCGTGATGACCGTGCTCAACTCGGTGCGCGATATCCTTTTCCTGCCGGTATCGGGCATTGCCAGCGGCGCGCAGCCGGTAATCGGCTTCAATTACGGCGCGCGGCAGTATGACCGGGTGCGGCAGGGCATCCGCTTTATGACGGCGGCCTGCTTCCTCTATACCACGGTATCCTGGCTGGCGGTGCTGCTGTTCCCGGGGTTCTTTGTGGGCATTTTCTCCTCAGATGCCGCGCTGATGCAGGCTGGCCCCGCGGCGCTGAACCTGTACTTCTTCGGCTTCTTCTTTATGGGCTTCCAGTCCTCGGGGCAATCGGCCTTCCAGGCGCTGGGCGACGCCCGGCACGCCATCTTTTTCTCCCTGTTCCGCAAGGTGATCATCGTGGTGCCGCTTACGCTGCTGCTGCCCGCCCTGGGCATGGGCGTGGACGGCGTGTTCATGGCGGAGCCCATCAGCAACCTGGTGGGCGGCCTGGCCTGCTTTATCACCATGATGCTGACGGTGTACCGGCGCATGGGCCAGGAGCAGCCGGCGGGACAATAAGAACGGGACACTGGCAAATTGGGATTTGGCGGGGAGGGGGACGCTTCTCTTTTGAGTCAAAAGAGAAGCAGAAAACCTGCGTTTTCACCGTAAATGCTGTTGGCTTTTCCGCCAACTGGCTTTAACGCCTGCCACCGTT
>CADAHU010000187.1 GCA_902787835.1 uncultured Eubacteriales bacterium | reverse complement strand
GTCTGTTTTCAATTCAAGCTGGTCCGCCCGTTGGGAGTCCAGAGGGCCGAAGGTCCTTTGGCGCAGGTCTGGGCGCGCGGAGCGCCCAGCGTCATCCCCATCAAATCCCAATTTGCAGAGAATCAAATCCTACTGAAACTCCGTATCAAATGGCATTGGGGGCTTACAGGGATGCGCCGGGTATGGTATACTAAGAGCAGTATAAACAGGAGGGTTCATGCATGAAGGAATATATCAAGGGCGGCAATCCGTATATGCCGCTGTGGGAGCACGTGCCGGACGGTGAGCCGCGGGTATTTGAGCACAACGGAGAAAAGCGCGTGTATGTGTACGGCTCCCATGACATTGAGCGCAGCCGGTACTGCGGTCGCAACTACGTGGTCTGGTCCGCCCCGGTGAATGATCTGACCGATTGGACCTGCCACGGCGTATCCTATGAAACCCATTACGATTCCATTCTCTTTGCCCCGGATGTGGTCAAGAAGGGCGACACTTATTATCTGTACGCCGCGGAAAAATTCGGGAGCCTGATCGTGGTGGCCTCCGCCAAGACGCCCTGGGGGCCCTTCGAGAACCCAGTCGAGACCAGGCTGGGCTTCGATCCCGGCGTGCTGGTGGATGACGACGGCAAGGTCTACGCCTACTGGGGCGGGTGCGCCGCGCCCTGCTATATCGCGGAGCTGGAGGAGGATATGGCCACCATCAAGGAGGAAACCCTGGTGTCCAATCCCCTGGGCCATTCCACCTGCCCCTGGGATCCCCGGGACGACGGGCATATCTCCCTGATCGACGGATTTTTCGAGGCCTCCAGCCCCCGCAAGGTGCTGGGGAAGTACGTTTACATCTATTCCAAGCGCTATGAAAAGCCGGTGCCGGAGCTGGGCGTATTCACCCCCAACAACGGCTTTCTCTCCTATCGCTTCAGCGATTCGCCCTTCGGCCCCTTCATCGGCGGAGGGGATATCAGCTTCAACGGCGGCGAGATCCTGCGGGACGCCGAGGGCCTGGGCGTCATGACCTATCCCTGGGGCAATAACCACGGCTCCATCATGGAGGTCAACGGCAAATGGTATGTGTTTTACCATCGCCAGACCGGCGTCAACGAGTTCTCCCGCCAGGCCATGCTGGAGCCCGTCGACGTGGCGCTGGGCGGCGACGGCGCGCTGTACATCGGGGATATCAAGTACCTGAACGGCGAGCCGGTCTCCTCCCGCCCGGTGGAAATGACCTCCCAGGGTCCGCACATCAACGGCCTGGACGCTTACAAATGGATCTCCGCCGGGTACGCCTGCCATATCCACGGCAGCGCCCTGCGCGCTCATATCGAACCGCGCTATGAGCAGCGGGCGAACGTATCCACGCCGGTGGTCGGCATCACCGCCGGCACCACCGTGGGCTTCCGCTATCTCCAGTTCGGCAGCAATTCCCCCCGCACCGTTACAGCGGCGCTCGATCGCCATCAGCCGCTGACGCTCCTGGTGCGCCTGGATTCCCATCAGGGCCGCGTGATCGCCCGGCTGGATTTCTCCGATGGGGAAAACGAAAAAACCGCCAGCCTTACAGCCGGGGTCATCGGCAAACACGCGGTATATTTTGAATTCCAGTCCAAAGCGGAAGGCGAAATCGCGTCCTTTGATCGGTTCACATTCTCGTAAACCCGCAGGGAGGTTTTCGGATGAATAAAGATTTGCAAAGCCAGGAAGCCCTGCAGCTGTTTGAGGATCAGCCTGTCCGGACGGCATGGGACGAGGCAAACGAGGAATGGTATTTTTCCATAGTTGATGTTATCGGCATATTAACCGAGCAGGCGTCAGCGCGGTCTGCCAGCACCTATTGGGCCGTCATGAAGAAGCGCTTAAAAAATGAAGGCGCGGATCAGTTGCTTACAAATTGTAAGCAGCTGAAATTGAAAGCTGCCGATGGCAAAAGATATAATACGGACGTTGCAAGCACCGAGCAGCTTCTTCGAATCATTCAATCCATTCCTTCCAAAAAAGCCGAGCCATTCAAGCACTGGCTGGCCCAGGTTGGCAGGGAACGGATCGAGGAGACACTGGATCCGGAGCTGATTGCCGACCGTCTGGTCGCAACCTACGAGCGCAAGGGCTATACCCGGGAATGGATCAATCAGCGGCTCATGGCCATCAGTGCAAGGAAAGAGCTGACGGACGAGTGGAAGGATCGTGGAATAAAACAAAACTCGGAATATGCCATTCTGACGGATGAGCTAACCAAAGCCTGGTCGGGCATGACCACACGCCAGTACAAAAACATAAAGGGGCTGAAAAAAGAAAGCCTGCGGGACAACATGTCCACAACCGAGCTGGTGCTGAATATGCTGGCTGAAACGGCGACGAAAGAGCTTTCTCAGGCAGAAGCGCCCGCCGGATTTGAAGAGAGCAAAACCATTGCCCAGCGCGGCGGGCAAATCGCCGGCGACGCCAGAAAAGCCATTGAAGCCGGCACCGGCAAATCCATCATCACCCGCAAAAACGCCAGCCAGCTGAACCATGTGGTAACACAAATGATCGAAGCCAGCGCAAGCGCCTCGGAAAGCGCAGCTTTGCCCGATCCCGAACAGTAGCCGTTTGGCTTCAGCTCCTTTTCCGATAGCTTCTGGGCGTGATGCCGTATTTTTTCTTAAAGGAATCCTTAAAATAATTGCTGTCGGAAAAGCCGCAGCGCAGGGCGAT
>CADAHU010000186.1 GCA_902787835.1 uncultured Eubacteriales bacterium | reverse complement strand
AACCTGCGCCAAAGGACCTTCGGCCCTCTGGACTCCCAACGGGCGGACCAACTTGAGTTAAAACACAAACTTGTTTCCGCCAGCTTAGTTAAGACGCCAGGCGAGTTCCCGGGCAAAAAGAACAAGAGAGAAATCCGGAAAAATCAAGCTCGTTTGATTTTTCCGGATTTCTCTCTTGTTCAGCGGTGCGATTTGCGCACCGCGCGGCCAGCAAAGCTGGCCTTGCCCGAGGCCTTCCGGCCCGCCCTCCGCTGAAAACCGGCCCAAGGGCAGGTTTTCCAGGCGCTACGGGCCCGGGAACGGCTGCAGGCGTTAAAGCCAGTTGGCAGAAAAGCCAGCAGCATTTACGGCGAAAACGCAGGTTTTCTGCTTCTCTTTTGACTCAAAAGAGAAGCGTACCCCTTCCCTCCAAATTCCAATTTGCGCTCACAGCAGCCCCAGCAGCTCCTCCCGCACGCCGTCCAGACGGGTGTCGCTGAGGCCGAAGTCCATCTGCTTGTAGCTCCAGGCAGCGCGGGAAATGCCGTATTTTTCAAAGGTGTCGTGGATATGGCGGAACCAGCGCACCGTATCCTCCGGAGTGGCGCGGTCGATGACGCCGTACTCGCCGCAATACAGCGTGGTGTGCCGCGCGGCGGCGGCCTCCAGGGCGGGGGCGAAGCGCTCCTCAAAATAATTTGCGGGAATGGCGGCCTCCGCGTAGGAGATGCGCACCGCGGGATCCAAAGCATCGGTCCAGGTAGCGCCCTGATGGGTAAAGGGCAGCGGATCATAGCAATGGAAATTGTAGATCACCCGGTCGTCCGCGGGCAGATCCAGATCGGGCACCGCCGCGGCGCTGTTGTTGTGATAACTGCCCACCAGGATCAGCGTATCGGGGGCCAGGGCGCGGATGCGGGCGATGCAGCGGGCGGCAATGGCGTTCCAGGCGCCGATGAACCGCTGCTCGGTCACCTCGTTGAGCAATTCAAAGGCGATGTGCTCCGGATCCCCGCCAAAGCGCCGCGCCAGCTCCTGCCAAAGCTGATAAAAGCGCTCCTGGTATTTTTCGCTTTCAAAAAAGCCCGATTCCTGCTCGCCCTTATCGAAGGAGAAGCCGGCGGTTTTGTGCAGATCCAGCACGGCGTTCAGCCCGTGTCCCCGGCACCAGCTCAGCGCCTTTTCCACCCGGGCAAAGCCCTTTTCCAGGAAAGCGCCGTCCTCGGCCTGCAGCACGTTGTAATCCATGGGGATGCGCACGTGATCCAGCCCCCAGCCGGCAATGCGGGCGATATCCGATTCGGTAATAAAGGTATCCAGCCGCTGGTCGCTGTAATCGCACTGGGAGAGCCAGCCGCCCAGATTGACGCCGCGGTAAAAGCCCATTTTGCGCAGATCAACAGTCATAAATGAATTCCTCCTGTAAAAGCGTTTCGCTCAACGGTCGATGATAATCACGTTCCGAAGCACGTAATGGAAGGTGGGGTAGGAAAACTCGCCGTTCTCCCGGTAGCCGTTGTTCAGATCATAGGTATCCCGCTGGTTGTTGGGATTGGAGCCGGAATAATCGCCGTCGAATACCTGCAGCGTGCCGCGTCGCAGACCCTCAATGGCCCTTTCTATTTGTTCGGCGGTGCCCTCGGCGGCAATGGCCTTGTTCAGCTCCAGGATCTCCACCCAGCCCAGATCCAGACCGGCGCAGATATCGTTGCCGTGCACCCTGCCGCTGACGGCGCTCTCGATGGGCTTCTGCTCCAGCACAGCGCCCACCGCGCCCACCACGTAGGGCGTCCAATTGACGCGCGTGCTGATCAGCGATGCGTTGGGGGCCATATCCAGCATGCTTTGATTATAGCCCACATGATATACCGGGCGCTGGGCGGCGGCCTCCTCGCAGGCCACGGCCGGGCCGATGGTATCGGTATGCTGGGCGATGATCACGCAGCCCGCGTCGATCAGCGCCCTGGCGCTGGCCCGCTCCAGGGTGTAGCTGCTCCAGGTGCCGGTGTAGCGCACGTGCATGACGGCCTCCGGGGCCACAGAGCGCACGCCCAGCAGAAAGGCGGTATAGCCCGATATGACCTCCGGCGTGTGGAAGGCGCCAACATAGCCCACCAGCGCCTCCTTGGCGGTGATCTTGCCGCTGTCGATCAGCGCGCGCAGCTGCATGCCCGCGGCGACGCCGGTCACATAGCGGCCCTGGTAGATTTCGCCGTTGAAGGTATGATAGTTGGCGGGGTATTCCAGCCCGGCGGCAGCGGAAAAGGAAACCTGACAGAACTGCACCTCCGGGTATTCCGGGGCCAGGGCGCGGATCTGGGGACTGTAGCTGTTGCTGAATATGACGCCGCAGCCAAGCCTCACCAGCTCCCGCAGGGGCTCCTCGGTCTGGTCATCCTGCACGTTGCTGCGGGTCAGGATCTCCACCTGCCCCGGGTATGCCTGCTCCAGGGCCTTCTGGGCCAGGGTAAAATTATAGGTGTAGGGCGTGATCTCGTCGTTTTCGTAGATGAAGCCCACCTTGAGCACCGTCTTTTCGGCGGGATCATCCCACAGCCGGTATACAAAGGTGAACGCCAGCAGCGTCAGCAGGGAGACGAACACCGTTACAGCATAATACCGCTTCATGCGCCGCCTCCTGTCTGGCCGTTATCCTCCGCCGGGTCAGGAATGGGCGGATACAGCTCCTCCATATTGATTTTTCCATCCTCGATCAGCCCCAGCAGGATATCCACCATCTG
>CADAHU010000185.1 GCA_902787835.1 uncultured Eubacteriales bacterium | reverse complement strand
TCATTTTTCGCGGTGGGCTTCCTTCCAGCGCTTGATTTCCTCCAGCCGCTCCTTATAGCGGGCCTCGAAGCCCTGATCGGTGGGGCGGTAGTATTCCCGGCCCAGCAGGCTGTCCGGCAGGCACTGCATATTGGTGAGCTTCTCCGCGGTATCGTGGGCGTACTGATAGCCCTTGCCGTATTCCAGCTCCTGCATCAGCCGGGTGGGCGCGTTGCGGATCACCAGGGGCACGGGCTCCGCCAGCTGCTTTACGGCGTCCTGCTTGGCGGTCTCGTAGGCCATATACAGGGCGTTGGATTTGGGCGAAAGGGACATATACACCACCGCGTGGGTCAGGTGCACGCTGCACTCCGGCATGCCGATGTAATGGCAGGCCTGGTAGGCGGCCACCGCCACCTCCAGTGCTTTGCTGTCCGCCATGCCGATATCCTCGCTGGCGAAGCGGATCACCCGCCGGGCCACGTAGAGCGGATCCTCGCCGGCCTCCAGCATGCGGGCCAGCCAGTATACCGCGGCGTCCGGATCGCTGTTGCGCATGGATTTGTGCAGGGCGCTGATCAGGTTATAATGCTCCTCGCCCTTTTTATCGTAGAGCAGGGATTTTTTGCTGATGCACTGCTCCAGCGTTTCCGGCGTGACGGTCACCGCGCCATCCGGGCCCACATCGCCGTTTAAGATCACCATTTCCAGCGTGGAAAGGGCGCTGCGGGCGTCGCCATTGGCAAAGTTAGCGATGAGCTCCAGCATATCGGACGCCATATGGATGGTCTCGCCGCCGAAGCCCCGGGGATCCGCCAAGGCCCGGCTCAGCAGCGTTACCAGATCCGCGGTGGTCAGCGCCTGGAGCACAAACACCTTGCACCGGGAGAGGAGCGCGCCGTTTACCTCAAAGCTGGGGTTCTCCGTGGTGGCGCCGATCAGGATGATGCTGCCCTTCTCCACAAAAGGAAGGAACGCGTCCTGCTGGGCCTTGTTGAAGCGGTGGATCTCATCCACAAACACGATGGTCTTTTTGCCGAAGCGGCGGTTGTCGTCGGCCTGCTGCATCACCATGCGGATCTCCTTGATGCCGCTGGTGACCGCCGAAAAATCCACAAACTCCGCCTGGGTGCGCCGGGCGATGATGCTGGCCAGGGTGGTTTTGCCCACCCCGGGCGGGCCCCAGAAAATCATGCTGGAGATGCTGTCGTTTTCGATCAGCCGCCGGAGCACCTTGCCCGGGCCCAGCAGATGCCCCTGGCCCACAAACTCGTTCAGATCCCGCGGGCGCAGCCGCGCCGCCAGCGGCTGGGGCACGTCGTTTTCAAAAAAGGTGGATTGCATGATCCCGCCTCCCGGTATGCTTGGGTATATTACCATTGAATCAAAAAAACGCGCCGCTGTCAAGGTTGCATCCGCCCCGCCGCTGTGGTATGCTGTACATGCGCCCGCAGGCGCACGGAGGAGGAAAAAACAAAATGGAGAACGCCCAAAAGCTGATCCGCTTTATTCAAAAAAGCCCCACCGCCTTCCAGGCCGTGGATACCATCTGCAATGCCCTGGCGGATTTTACACCGCTGAATGAAGGCGAGCCCTGGCGTCTGTCGCCCGGCGGCAAATACTACGTGACCCGCAACCGCAGCAGCGTTATCGCCTTTACCCTGCCGGAGCAGCCCATCGAAGCCTTCCAGCTGGTGGCCAGCCATTCCGATTCCCCCACCTTCAAGATCAAGGAGCATGCCGAGGTGGAGGTGCGCGGCCATTACGTGCAGCTGGATACCGAGCGCTACGGCGGCATGATCATCTCCAGCTGGTACGATCGTCCGCTGTCCATCGCGGGCCGCGCGCTGGTGCGGGATGAAAAGGGACTGCGCACCGTGCTGGTGGATCTGGGCCGGGATATGGCGGTGATCCCCAACATGGCCATCCACATGAACCGGGAGGTCAATAACGGCTACAAGTATAACCCCGCCGTGGATACCTTCCCCCTGTGGGGCTCCGAGGGGGCCCGGGGCACCTTCCGCGCCCAGGTGGCGCAGGCCGCCGGGGTGGAGGAGGCGCAGCTGCTGGGCGCCGATCTGTACCTGTACAACCGCACGCCCGGCTGCGTATGGGGCGCGGAGCAGGCCTTCCTTTCCGCCCCGCGGCTGGACGATCTGGAGTGCGCCTTCTGCTCCCTGGAGGCCTTCCTTTCCGCCAGGCCCGGCAAGCACGCCAACGTATACTGCGTGTTTGATAACGAGGAGGTGGGCAGCACCACCAAGCAGGGCGCGGCGTCCACCTTCCTGAGCGACGTGCTGCGGCGCATCCTGCTCTCCCTGGGGCAGAGCGAGGAGGCGTATTATACCACGCTGGCCAACAGCTTTATGCTCTCCGCCGATAACGCCCATGCCCTGCACCCCAACCATCCGGAATACTCCGATCCGGAGAACCACGCCTTTATGAACGGCGGCATCGTGATCAAATTCAACGCCAACCAGAAGTACACCACCGACGGCGTCAGCGAGGCGGTGTTCCATCAGATCTGCGATCGGGCCGGCGTGCCGGTGCAGCACTACGCCAACCGCTCCGATATGGCGGGCGGCGGCACCCTGGGCAACATCAGCGGCACCCAGGTTTCCATCAACACCCTGGATATCGGCCTGGCCCAGCTGGCCATGCACAGCTGCTATGAAACGGCGGGCGTAAAGGATATCGGCTACATGATCGACGGCATGCGCGCCTTCTACGAGGCCGAGATCCGCCGCGGGGCCGACGGGGAATTCTG
>CADAHU010000184.1 GCA_902787835.1 uncultured Eubacteriales bacterium | reverse complement strand
ATCGCCGAGAACGACGCCGGCAAGGCCGTCGATCCGTCCGCGACGGCACTTGCGGCCTCGGGCGTCCTCGCCACGGACTCCGCCGTCGTGGACAACTGCACGATCCTCCACAACTTCACGCAGGGCAGCGGGCGCGGCGCCGTTCCCGGCATCCGCCTCACGGAGAGCGCCGTCGCGCGCAACTGCATCGTCCTCGGCAACGGCGACGGCTTTGCCGAGACGAACGAGTGGGGTGGCGCGGCCGCCTCCTTCACGGCGCTCCTCTCCTCGGACGTCACGGGCGTCACGGACGGCGTCCTCGCCTCGGGCGAGGTGCTGGCCATCGACCCGCGCGACGGACGGCCCCGCCTGCCCGTCGGTTCGCCGGCGGGCTTTTTTTTCATGGAAGTTTATGGTATCATTATGCTGTAAAATTATGGAATCACGGGGGAACTATGCAGATCAACTGGTATCCGGGGCATATGGCCAAGGCCAAACGGCTGCTTCAGGAGCAGGTGGCGCGGGTGGACGCGGTGATCGAACTGTGCGACGCCCGCCTGCCCTTCTCCAGCCGCAACCCGGTTTTGAATCAAATGCTGCGCAATAAGGCGCGGGTGCTGCTGCTCAACAAGGCCGATCTGGCCGATCCGGCCAAAACAAAACAGTGGATGGCTTACTTCCGCGGGCGGGGCGTCGAGTGCGCCGCGGTATCCGCCGATAAGAACGCCCGGGAGGTATTGAAGGCCATCGAGCGGCTGACCCGCGATAAGGTGGAGCGCAGCGCCGCCCGGGGCATGCGCCGCACCGTGCGCGTCATGGTGGTGGGCGTGCCCAACGTGGGCAAAAGCACGCTGATCAACCGCCTGCACGGCGGCAGCATCGCCAAGGTGGGCGACCGCCCCGGCGTTACCCGGGCCAACCAATGGGTGCGTGTGGGGGAATATCTGGAATTGCTGGATACCCCCGGCATGCTGTGGCCGCGGCTGGATGATCCCATCGCCGCCCAGCACCTGGCCTATATATCGGCCATCAAGGACGAGGTGGTGGATACCTTTGCCCTCAGCTGCCATCTGCTGGAGGAGCTGATCGATATTTCGCCCGATATCCTGGCCCAGCGCTACCATCTGACCGATCTGTCCCTGCGGGGGCAGGCGCTGCTGGAGGCGGTGTGCCGGGGCAGGGGATTTTTGATGCGCGGCGGCGAGGCCGATCTGGAGCGCGGCTGCGCCGTGGTGCTGGATGAATTCCGGGATGGCAAGCTGGGCCGCGTCACGCTGGAAATCCCGCATGAAACCGAAAAACCGACAGAGAATAATCAGGAGGAACCGCAGGATGCGCAGTGATACGGCGGCGCGGCAGGCCGCCATGGCGGAGCATGACCGCGTATACTGGGACAGCTGCACCCGCGTGGCCGGGATGGACGAGGCCGGGCGCGGCCCGCTGGCGGGCAATGTGGTGGCCGCCTGCGTGATCATGCCGCCGGAGCCCATCATCCCCTGGGTGGACGACAGCAAAAAGCTTTCGCCCAAACGCCGGGAGAGCGTATTTGAGCAGATCCTGGAAACCGCCCTGTTTGTGGGCGTGGGCCGGGCCAGCGCCCGGGAGATCGACGAGATCAACATCCTGCAGGCCACCATGAACGCCATGCGCCGGGCGGCTCAGGGGGCGGAGGCCAACATCTACCTGATCGACGCGGTGAAGAACCTGGGCCTGGACGCGCCGGAGGTGCCCATCATCCACGGCGACGCGGTATCCTATTCCATCGCCGCGGCAAGCATCGTGGCCAAGGTCACAAGGGATCGGGAGCTGGAGGAGCTGGACCAATTGTATCCCCAGTATGGGTTCGCCCAGCACAAGGGCTACGGCACGGCGGCGCACATCGCCGCCATCCGGCAGTACGGCCCTTGCCCGGAGCACCGCCGCAGCTTTATCGGTAAGTTTATATGAACGCCTATCGCGCCGGGCTGCTGTATGAGCTCCGGGCGGGGCGGTGGCTGCGGAAAAGAGGATATCGCATCCTGAGCCGCCGCTATCGCGCCGCGGATGGGGAGATCGATCTGATCGCCCTGGACGGCGATACGGTGGCCTTTGTGGAGGTCAAGGCCAGGCCCGAGGGCAGGATGGGGGCCGGGGCGGACGCCGTGACCGCCGATAAAAGGCGGCGCATCCGGAACGCCGCGGGGGTTTACCTGGCGGCCCGGGGATGGCAGGACCGCTGCTGCCGGTTTGATATCCTGGAGTTTTCCAGGGCCGGCGTCCAATATATGGAAAACGCATTTTAGGGAGCATCCTATGAAGAAAAAACGCAAGATCCCAGTCTGGGTCTATCTGATCGCCGCGGCGCTGATCGTGACGGCGGTGCTGCTGATGACCCGCGGCAAAAAGATCATCCGCACCGGCAATCTGCTGCAAAACGGCGATTTTATGCAGCTGGATGATCAGGGCCTGCCCGTGGGCTGGTATACCGACGATTACCTTAAAACGCCGGGCTATACCGATTACTCCGCGGAGGCGGGCGAGGCGACCATCGTCAACCATGACCGCAACGACGCCCGCTTCGCCCAGATCGTTGAGGTGGAGCCCGACAGCCTGTATTGCCTGCGGGGCGAGATCCGCGCCGAAGCGGAGGGCGGCCTGGGCGCCAACCTGTCCATCGCCGACGTGTACGTTTTTTCGGAGTGCGTTTATAACACCGACGGCGAATGGCAGGAGGTTGTCCTCTATGGCCAGACCGGGGCCAGCCAGCGCCAGGTGACCATTTTTGCCCGCCTGGGCGGCTACAGCGGAGAGGC
>CADAHU010000183.1 GCA_902787835.1 uncultured Eubacteriales bacterium | reverse complement strand
TGCAGCAGGAGTACCTGAACCGCGGCGGCCAGGCCGTTATGGACGAGCGCACCGCCGCCTGGGATCTGGAGCATCCCGCCCAGTAAACCAAGCATTCCCGCCAGGATGCGAAACCCATATAAAGGGAGGACGCGCGTTTCGCGCGTCCTCCCTGATGCTGTTACACATTCTCAAGCTGAAACAGGAGCGGCTCTTAGAGTGAAGAGTGGAGAGTGAAGAGTGAAGATTTATATAGTTTCACTATAAAAACTCCACTCTTCACTCTTAACTCTCCGCAGATTACGGTTTTGTCTGCTTTTCATCAGAAAGCAGTATCCGTCATTTGGGGGCTTGATCAAAGCGGCCTGATGCCTGTATAATCAATAAAGATAAAAAGCGATACGGAGGGAACCATGCGGATCATTTTTGTACGGCACGGCGAGCCCGATTACGAGCGCGACTGCCTGACGGAAACCGGAAAAAAGCAGGCGCAGGCCGCCGCCCTGCGATTGGAGCGGGAAGGGATCGAGGAGATCTACGCCTCGCCCATGGGCCGCGCCTCCCAGACGGCGGCGTACACCGCTGAACGCCTGGGCCTGCCGGTGCGGATGCTGCGCTATATGCACGAGATCTCCTGGGGCGGCCCCGGCATCCCCCAGGAGGGCCACCCCTGGACGCTCAGCGATTGGATGATTTCCCGGGAGGATTATGATTTTTATCACGCGGATTGGCGGCAGCATCCGTATTTCAAGGACAACGCGGCCGTGCGCTATCTGGATGAAATCAGCGCGCAGTTTGACGCGCTGCTGCTGGAGCAGGGCTACCGCCACGAGGGCACCCGATATTACTGCGATACCGACCGGCAGAAAACCATTGCCGTATTCAGCCACGGCGGCTCCGGCGGCTGCGTTCTGGCCCATCTGCTGACGCTGCCCTTCCCCTACGTCTGCACCGTGCTGCCCTATGATTTTACTTCCATTATTATTCTGGAATTCCCCGTGCAAAAGGGCGAGTACGTCCACCCGCGGATCGAGCTTTTCAACGACGCGGCGCATATCCGGGATATCTCCAGCGGCCTCAGGATCCAGCAAAAGCCCGATTGATCCCGCCGCGCCCCGTTCCTTGACGCGCCCTGCGGAATGGCATATAATAGGGCCGGCGGCGAGGCCGCAAGAGGATACGCCATGTACATTGAATCGCTCAGGCTGCAGGATTTCAGATCCTACCACCAGGTAACGCTGACCCCGCCCCGGGGCACCACGGTTTTCGTGGGGGAGAACGGCGCCGGCAAGACCAATCTGCTGGAAGCCGTTCATTTGTGCTGCCTGGGCCGCAGCCACCGCACCGCCAACGACCGGGAAATGATCCGCACGGGCAGCGAGACCTGCGCGGTGCAGGTGCGGGCCATGCGGGGCGACGGCGCGGACACGGTGGGCGTGCGGCTGTTTTCCGGGGCGGAAAAGCGGCGCAAGGTGCTGCACATCAACGGCAAAAACGCCAGCCGCACCGGCGAGCTGATGGGCCATGTAACCTGCGTGATGTTCTCGCCGGAGGATATCGAATTGATGCGCGGCGCGCCCCAGGGGCGGCGGCGCTTTTTGGATATGCTGCTGAGCCAGTGCGGGGCGGGCTATTATTACGCCCTGCAGACCTACAACAGTGCCCTCAAGCAGCGCAACGCCCTGCTGCACGCCATCGCGCGGGGCGAGGCGCAAGCCTCCATGCTGGAGGTATGGGACGAGCAGCTGAGCCAATCCGCCGTGCCGGTGGTGCGTGCCCGGCAGTACGCCGCGGAAAACCTGTGCCAGCTGGCCCGGGCGCACTATGCCCATATCGGCGGGCGGGATAATGAGGTGTTCGCCCTGCGCTATATCGGCCACCTGGCGGAGAGCAGCAACCCGGCGGGCGACCTGCGCAAGCTGCTTTTGGCCCGGCGGGAGGAGGACCTGCGCCGGGTGACCACCACGGCCGGCCCCCACCGGGACGACCTGCTGCTCACCCTGGCCGGCCAGGATATGCGCGCCTTCGCCAGCCAGGGGCAGATGCGCACGGCGGTGCTGGCGCTGCGGCTCAGCGAGGTGGATCTGCTGACCAGCCGCCAGGGCGAAACGCCGCTATTGCTGCTGGACGACGTGCTCAGCGAACTGGACGCAGGCCGCCGCACCCGGCTGCTGGAGCGCATCAGCGGCATTCAGACGCTGCTGACCTGTACCGACCTGAGCGATCTGACCGGCGCGCAGCCCGAGGCCGTGCTGCGGGTGCGGCCCGGGGAGATCTGCGCGGAGGATGCATAAAAGCAAGGAGAGGCTTTTCATGACGAACGAAGCTAAAATCTTTCATATTGATGAGATCCCCTGGGTGGATCTGGGCGGCGGACACCTGGACAAGGCCATGGTTACGGAGCCGAAAACGGGCATGCTGGTCAACGTTTCCTTCTATCCCAAGGGCTATACCATGGGCTGGCACAGGCACACCTGCGCCCACGGCATGTACGTGATCGACGGCGTCCTGGAGACCAACCTGGGCGTGGTCAAAAAGGGCGAGTTCGTATGGTTCCCCGCGGGCGTGGAAATGGATCACGGCGCCACCGCTCTGGAGGACTGCACCTTCCTTTTCATCACCAACGCGCCCTTCGATATCCAGCGGATCGAAAAATAAACGGCGCGCCTTACCTGCCGCGCCCGTAAGCAAAAACCTGCCGGCCCTTTGGGGACAGCGGCTTTTTGCTGGGTTTCAATCGTCAGCAGACAAATTGGGATTTGGCGGGGAGGGGGATACGCTTCTCTTTTGAGTCAAAAGAGAAGCAGAAAACCTGCTTTGTCGCCGTAAATGCTGCTGGCCATACGC
>CADAHU010000182.1 GCA_902787835.1 uncultured Eubacteriales bacterium | reverse complement strand
ATGTAACTGGCGGAAGCAAGTTTGTTCGCCCATTCAACCCGGTTCGCCGGCTGCTTCTTTGCAGCTTTCTTCTCAGAAGAAAGCGCGTAACCCTTTACCCCTCCCGCACCGCGTCGGCGTAGAAGGCGTTCATCTCCTCCTCGGTGGGGAAGGCGGCCACGTACATCTGGTTGCCCATGGCGCCGCTCAAAGCATCGGGAATGCGCTCCTGCATGCGCATCTGCGCGGCATACTTGGCGGCCAGCTCCTCGTTGGAAAGCTGGAAGGGCTTGCCATCCCTGCGGCCCGCGAAGGCGCAGAAGAAATGCTCGCCCTGGGGCTTTGTGGAATGATCGAAGGCGATCATATCGGCCCAGATCTTGTACACATCGGTGCTGTTGGCAAAGTTCATCATATCGGGCGAGAAGCCGCCGCAGGGGCGCATATTGACCTCCAGCGCCACCACATCGCCCTTTTTGCCCATGTACTGATCGCAGGTCAGGCGGAAGAACTCAAAATGCACAAAGCGGCTCTTGACGCCGAAGCTCTTTACCGTGCGGCGGCCCGCGTCGCGCACATCCTCCGCCAGGTCCTTTACGATATAATAGAGGGAGTTATCGCTGTTGTTCACGATATCCATGATGGACATGGGCGTAACGTTGCCGGTCTCAAAGATCGGGTTGCCCTGGCTGTCGATGATGGCGTCGTAGCTGTTGACCTCGGCGGTGATGAACTCCTCCATGATAAAGCGCACGCCCGGGTCGCGCTCCGCCAGGAACTGGCCCAGCTCGTTCTCGTCATCCAGCTTATAGGTATGGCTGGCGCCCACGCCGTTATCGGGCTTGACGATCACCGGGAAGCCCACCTCGCGGATGAACCGCATGCAGCTGTCAAAATCATCCACGATATGATAGCGCGCCGTGCGGATGCCCGCCCGCTGGTAATACTCCTTCATGCCGCTCTTGTACTTGATGCGGGCCAGGTCGTCCACCTGCCAGCCGCTGGTGATATGAAAATCGGTGCGCAGCATGGCGTCCCGCTCCAGCCAGTACTCGTTATTGCTCTCCAGCCAGTCGATGCGGCCATAGCGATGGATAAAGAAGGCCACGGCGCGGTATACCTCGTCGTAATTCTCCAGGCTGCCCACCTTATAATACTCGTCCAGGCCGCCCCACAGATCGGGGGACAGCTGCTCATAGGGCTGATCGCCGATGCCCAGCACCCGCAGGCCGTTGAGCTTCAGCTCCCGGCAGAAGCGCCAGTAGTTGGTGGGAAAATTGGGGGAGATAAAGATAAAATTCTGCATAATGATCGCTCCTTTTCAATCCAGCAGATGCGGCACATGATACTGCACCTGCTTGTACCACCAGTCCCAGTCATGGGCGCAGTCGCTGCCCCATACGTCCACCCAGACCTGAATGCCCTTCTGATTGCACAGATCGCCCACGCGGAAGGTAGTCTCCGGCACCTCCCAGGGCCCCGTGCCCACCACGATGATCCCGCGGTTGTTGTTGTACCGCTGGATATAGGGGTGATCGTTCGGCATGCCCGCCAGGTAATCCACCGGGCTGTTCAGGTATACCAGATCATCCATGTAATCGCCAAAGCCGTAGCTGGCGGTATAAATGCCGCTGAGCGCCAGCAGGCCGTCGAACAAATCGGGCCGGCGGAAATACAGGTTGGCCGCGTGGGTCGCGCCCAGGGAGCAGCCGAAGGCAATGACACCCGGCGCGCCGGTCCAGCCGTTGCGGGCGTTGACCATATCCCGGATGAAGGGCACGATCTCATCAAAGATGAACCGCATCCATTGCTCATGCCGCTCGATGCGCCAGCGGGGATCGCCGCCGGTATTGCTCCAGGTCTCGCTGTCCAGGGTATCGATGGCAAACACCATCACCCGTCCCGCGTCGATCCAGGGCGCCCAGACGTCGGTCATATGGAAGTTTTCAAAGTCGAAAAACCGCCCGTTCTGGCAGGGGATAAACAGTACGGGCCGCCCGGCGTGGCCGTACACCTTCAGCTCCATATCCCTGCCCAGCGCGGGGCTGTACTCCTTAAAATACTGGGTTTCCACGGTATCACTCCCTGTCGTAAAACAGTATAGACATAAAGATGGGGATCTGCTCCTCCCAGCAGGCCTCGCAGTGGTCGCCGTTGGGGATCAGGCGGCTGGTGAGCAGCACGCCGCGCTCCATCAGCGCCTCCGCCGTTTCCATATAGCAGCGCAGCATGCCCCGGTGGTTGCCCATCTCCCGCTGGCCGTAATCCATATAGACCACGGTATCCGGCGCGAACTGCGCCTGCCTGATCACCGGCGTCAGCTGCCCGCCCACGATCCACACCGAGGGCGAAAGCGCCGCCGCCCGGCCAAACACGTGGTTGTAGGCGGTAACGGCATACAGGCTCATGAGCCCGCCCATGCTGCTGCCGGCGATCCAGGTGGTCTCCCGCCCAGGCAGCGTGGGGTAGCGCTCGTCGATGATGGGCTTCAGCGTGCCGGTGAGCCAGTCCATGAACCGCTTGCCCCGGCCTTTTACGTTGCCAAAATCCGCATCCGCAAAATTGAAGGGCGAGTATTCGCACAGGCGGCCGTTGGGCGCGCGGTGGTTGCAGTCCACCGCCACCACGATCAGCCCCACGCCGTTCCCGTCCAGGTATTCGCCCATCCCCCAGCTTTTGCCGTAGGTGGCGTCGGCGTCGAAGAACACATTGTGGCCGTCAAACATGTACAGTACGGGGAACCTCGCCTCCGGATCGTCCTCCGCCGCCTCCGGCAAGTATACATACACCGTGCGCGGCCGCTTGCCGCCCATCACGGGGATCCCCCACTTTTCAATCATCGGGCACACCATCCTGCAAGGTAAAAAATCACTGC
>CADAHU010000181.1 GCA_902787835.1 uncultured Eubacteriales bacterium | reverse complement strand
TGTCGCCTTCCGGATGGGTCTTTTCCGCGATCCGGGCGCGCAGGTCCGGGAATCTTTCCAGGATGCTTTCATACTGTGCGGCGTCCACGTACGCGCACCAGGAAAGCTCCACCGGGGAGTATTCGCCCTCCCGGAGGGCGGTATAGCCGGGGTTCAGCTGGGAAAGCCTTTGCGCCAGGGTGCTCTTGCCGCTTCCCTGCAAGCCTTCGATAAAGTAATTCATGCCGGTCCCCTTACCGGTGCACCTGGATCTTGGGCAGCACCGCGTCGATATCCACAAACCCGATCCGTTCATCCATTCGGTCGATATACACCGGCACCTGATCCGCCTGGAGCAGATCATTTACGTCCACAGCCAGATACCGGCTGTAATAAACGTGCACGACGCCCGTGGCCGGGTCCGTATAATGGCATTCCACCACATAGGGACTTTTGCCGTGCATGTTCACGTCCTTCTGCGCGCTGACGCCGGCGATCTGCGCCATCACGGAATAGCCGCCCTCGTATGCGCGGCGCAGCAGCGCCCGCCGGCGAACGTCGGAAAGCAGCAGCCCCAGGCCCGGCAGGAAAAAGGCCGCGCCCATGCCGCCGAACACATACAGAAAGATCCAGGGCTCCTCCGGCTTTTGCCCGACCTTAAAATACCAGAAGAGCACGCCCATGACCATAAAGAGGAAGCCCAGCGGCGCAAAGACCATGCCCAGCAGGCCCTTGACCGTCCAGCCGTATTTTTTGCGCTCCGTCATCTTGATCCTTCCTTTTGCTTACCTTCTGCACCAGATCACCGCGCCGCGCAGCGCGCCATCCAGCGGAGAGCCAAAGCGCCGGATTTCCCGATAGCCGTCCATCCACTTTTCCACCGGGGGATTCTCGCCGCCCGCGTAGGTATGAGCGATCAGCAGCGCCTCGTCTCCCAGGGTGCGCCGCACGATCTGGTAGCCCTCCGGCTGGGAATAATCCCGCACCGTGGATTCGATCACATCGGTGAAGCCGTCCCGGATGATGTGCCGCACCTGGGCGTACAGCCGGATGGCCAGGAGCGCCTGCTGCCAGCGCTCCGGGGGCAGCCGATCCACATCCCCGGACAGGCAGAGCCGGCCCAGGAAGGCGGAGGTCAGCACAAAGTTGATCCGGTGCTCGTCCGCGTCCGCGCGGAGCACCGCCCAGATCTGGGATTGCTCCGGGCGGATCAGCCTATGCAGGTTTGCCGCGATCAGCGGGATGGAGAGCGCCTCGTGGGCGTCAGAGAAGCTGGCCTGGGAAACCAGCGCCATCATGGAGGGCTCCAGCCGGTGCCCGCCGGAGGAGCAGTTCTCGATCACCAGCTCCGGAAGCTCCGCCGCGATATGGCGGAAATAATCCTGGGACGCGCACACCGCCTGGCGAAGCCCCTCGCCATAGCTTTCCGCGCCGTCCACGCCCGCGCCGATGCACTCGTTATAATCCACCTTCAGGTAGCCAAAGCCATTCTCTTTCAGCAGGCGGAGCATTTTTTGATCGAGAAAATCCCAGTTTTCCCGCATGCGCATATCCCGGAACCGACGCGCGCCCACGCTGACCGGGAAGCCGTCCCGGGTCAGAAGCAAATCCGTATCCTGATACGCCCGCGCCTCCGTCCCCACGTTTTCCATTTCAAACCAGAGGCCGGGGATCAGCCCGTGGGAGCGGATCATATCCGCCGCCGCGCCGATGTTCCCCCCGGGGAAAAGCTCCCGGCTGGGGTTCCAGTCCCCCGCCGCGTTGAACCAGTTATCGTATTCCGGGGATTTGTACCAGCCCGCGTCGATCACCAGGTATTTGACGCCTGTGCCCTCCAGCCGGGAGGCGATGCGCTGAAGGTTTTCCATGTTGGGGTTGCCCCAGGTGGTGCACCACTCGTTGAAGATCACCGGCATATCCCGGTCCGCGGGGGCGATGCGGGGCTGCTGCGCCTTTACCAGCTTATCGCATACCTCCTGCAGGGAAGCGCCCTCCGCCACCACGGCCATAGGCGTCGCAAAGGATTCTCCCGGCAAAATCTCCTTCCACCAGGAGCCGTAATCCCGGTCCGCGAGCCCCGCCTGAACGGAGATTTCCGGCCTGTTCCGGAACACTTCCATTTGCCAGCTGGAGGCGCAGTACAGCTGCAGGCCCACAAAACGCCCCGTTCCGCTGTCCTCCAGCGCCAGGAAGGGGAACCAGCCGCGCACCGGCATGGAGCCGAGCTGGCCGAATTTGGCGATCCGGAAGCCGTGATTGGCCCAGGAGGGCTCCATGTTCAGCTCCGTCAGCTCCTGGGAGAGCAGCTTTCCCTCCGCGCTCCACCAGGAGGAGGCCCGGTGCATCCTGTCCGCCCGCAGGCCGCGGATCGCCACGCTGGAAAGCAGCTCCAGGGCGGCGATCTCCTCCGTCGGGTTCTCAAAAACGGTCCGGCAGAAGGTAACGCCCTGCCGCGGCTCATGGTATACCTTCAGCAGGTGCCCCTTTTTGCCCCGGAATATGGTTACATTTTCATCTTCGGAAATCTTCTCCATTCCCTGCACGGATTCGCTGGAGGACAGGGTGATCCCGTTCCCGAAGCCATCGCTGTAACGGTCTCCCCGCAGCCGCCATTCCGCATAATATTCCATCGCGCGCTCCGCCTTTCCCTGTGGGGTACAAAGATTTTATCCTGCTTCAGCTCCAGGAACGGCGCGGCGCAGGACCCTTCGCCGGTCCCCCTGACGGGCGTGCCCTGCCGCGCCTTCCCAATCCATCAATTCCATGCTTCGGGCGCTGCTCCCCGCTGCGTCCTTCAACGCTCCCGGCGCGATATACCGTATCGTGCGCATTTATACAATTATAATTTGACTCCGCAAGGGGAGGATTTCCCTGCGGGTGGGAATGCCAACAGACACAGGTGGCGTACCCCCGCACCCTTTCCGCCCACAGGGAGATTCTTCGCACGGCCCATCCGTATGGGGCCGGCTCTGAATGACAGCGTTTGGTGGGTTGATCCTTGTTTGCTGTTGGGTGGCCGGCTCTGAATGACAGTGTTTGGTGGGCTGATCTTTGTTTGTTGTTTGGTGGCGTGATGAATGACATACAGTGGGGGACGATTCAAGCCTTTTAACGCTATCCTGTCCTCTCTACGTGTGTCATCCTGACGCCCCGCGTTCGCTTGCGCCTGCCAAAGACAGGGAGAATCTCCCCCTCGAAGGCGCACACGCCAACAACCACCGGCGACATACCCCCGCACCCTTTCCGCCCACAGGGAGATTCTTCGCACGGCCCATCCGTATGGGGCCGGCTCTGAATGACAGTGTTTGGTGGGCTGATACTTATTTGTTGTTGGATGGCCAGCTCTGAATGACAGCGTTGGGTGGGCGGTTGCTTGTTGGCTTGTCAGCCACTTATGCGCCAACAAACACATATAGAATCCCTCCCTCGCATGTCATCCTGACGCCCGCAGGCGGAAGGATCTCCCCCCGCAGGCGGGAACGCCAACAGACACACATAGTATCCTCCTCGTGTGTCATCCTGAGCCCCGCGTTCGCTTGCGCTTGCCAACGGCAGGGAGGATCTCCCCCTCGAGGGCGTACACGCCAACAAACACCGGCGACATATCCCACACCCTTTCCGCCCACAGGGAGATTCTTCGCACGGCCCATCCGTATAGGGCCGGCTCTGAATGACAGCGTTTGGTGGGCTGATCTTTGCTTGTTGTTTGGTGGCGTGATGAATGACATACAGTGGGGGACGATTCAAGCCTTTTAACGCCATCCTGTCCTCTCTACGTGTGTCATCCTGACGCCCGCAGGCGGTTCGCTTGCGCCTGCCAAAGGCAGGGAGG
>CADAHU010000180.1 GCA_902787835.1 uncultured Eubacteriales bacterium | reverse complement strand
GCTACGGGCCCGGGAACGGCGGCACACGTTAAATCTCGTTTGCGGAAAATCTCGCAACAGGAGCGGCGACAAACGCAGCCTTCTTCGGTTCCTTCTTGGACTGACCAAGAAGGAACGCCCCCGTAATCCTGTTGGCGGAAAATCCCGCAGCATTTACGGCGACAAAGCAGGTTTTCTGCTTCTCTTTTGACTCAAAAGAGAAGCGTACCCCTTAGGCCAGCGTAAACGCGCCGTCCCGGGCGTCGATGGTGATCTTCCCATCGTGCACCGTTCCGGCCACCATGGCCCGGGCGCAGAGGGTTTCCAGCTTGCTCTGGATCAGCCGCTTCATGGGCCGCGCGCCGTAGGCGGGGTCGTAGCCCTGGTCCAGCAGCAGATCGAAGGCGGCGTCGGTGAGCTCCAGGCTTACCTGGCGCTGGGCCAGACGATCCTTCAGGTGCTTCAGCAGCAAGCCCGCGATCTCCTTGACCTGGCCGCGGCTCAGGGGCGTGAACATCACGGTATCATCAATACGGTTCAGGAACTCCGGCTTGAAGCTGCGGCGCAGCAGCTGCGTCACCCGGGCGCGGGTCTCCTCGCTCAATTCGCCCGATGCGTTGATGCCCTCCAGGATATCATCGCTGCCCAGGTTGCTGGTCATGATCAGGATGGTGTTTTTGAAATCCACCGTGCGGCCCTGGCTGTCGGTCACCCGGCCGTCATCCAGGATCTGCAGAAGGATATTGAACACGTCGGGGTGCGCCTTTTCCATCTCGTCGAACAGCACCACGGCATAGGGCTTGCGGCGCACCGCCTCGGTGAGCTGGCCGCCCTCATCGTACCCCACATATCCCGGAGGCGCTCCGATCAGGCGGGAGACGCTGAACTTTTCCATATACTCGGTCATATCGATGCGGATCAGGCTGCGCTCGTCATCAAACAGCGCCTCCGCCAGCGCCTTGGCCAGCTCGGTTTTGCCCACGCCGGTGGGACCCAGGAACAGGAAGCTGCCGATGGGCCGGTTTTCATCCGCAATGCCCGCCCGGGAGCGCAGGATGGCCTCGCTCACCGCCGTGACGGCGGGATCCTGGCCGATGACGCGCTGGTGCAGCACGTCGCCCAGGCGCAGCAGCTTTTCCCGCTCGCCCTCCATCAGCTTGCTTACCGGCACGCCGGTCCAGCGGCTGACGATGCGGGCGATCTCCTCCTCGGTCACCTTGTCCCGCAGCAGCGTGCGGGTTTCGGGCTCCTTGGCCTCCAGCTCCGCCAGCTCCTTCTGCAGCCTGGGCAATTCGCCATACTGCAGCTGGGCGGCGCGGTTCAGATCATACATGTTCTTGGCGTGCTCGATCTCGCCGTTCAGGCGCTCGATCTCCTCGCGCAGCTTCTGCACCTTGCCGATGGCGTTCTTCTCGTTATCCCATTTGGCCTTCATCTCGCTGAAGCGCTCGCGCATGCCCGCCAGCTCCTGCTGCAGGGTACTGAGGCGGGTCTTGCTCAGCTCGTCGGTCTCCTTCTTCAGGGCGGCCTCCTCGATCTCATGCTGCATGATCTGCCGGCTGATCTCGTCCAGCTCCTGGGGCATGCTGTCCATCTCGGTGCGGATCATGGCGCAGGCCTCGTCCACCAGGTCGATGGCCTTATCGGGCAGAAACCGGTCGCTGATGTAGCGGTTGGAAAGGGTGGCGGCGGCGATCAGCGCGGCGTCCTGGATTTTGACGCCGTGGAACACCTCGTAGCGCTCCTTCAGCCCGCGCAGGATGCTGATGGTATCCTCCACCGTGGGCTCCTCCACCATGACGGGCTGGAATCGGCGCTCCAGGGCGGCGTCCTTCTCCACATACTTGCGGTACTCGTCCAGGGTGGTGGCGCCGATGCAGTGCAATTCGCCCCGGGCCAGCATGGGCTTCAAGAGGTTGCCGGCGTCCATGCTGCCCTCGGTTTTGCCCGCGCCCACGATCAGGTGCAGCTCATCGATAAACAGCAGGATCTTGCCCTCGCTCTTCTTGATCTCCGCCAATACGGCCTTGAGGCGCTCCTCAAACTCGCCGCGGAACTTTGCGCCGGCGATCAGCGCGCCCATATCCAGGGAAAAGATGGAGCGATCCTTGAGGCTGTCGGGCACGTCGCCCCGCACGATGCGCTGGGCCAGGCCCTCGGCGATGGCGGTTTTGCCCACGCCGGGCTCGCCGATCAGCACCGGGTTGTTTTTGCTCTTGCGGCTCAGGATGCGGATCACATCGCGGATCTCCCGATCCCGGCCGATCACGGGATCCAGCTTGTGGTTCCGGGCCAGATCGGTCAGATCGCTGCCGTACTTTTTCAGGGCGTCGTAGGTATCCTCCGGGCTGTCGCTGGTAACCCGGGCCGCGCCGCGCACCGCGGAGAGCGCCTTCAAAAACCCGTCCTTTTCAATGCCGAAGGTGCGGAAAAGCTCCTTGATGCCGCGCTCCGGCGCGTCCAGGATGCCCAGCATCAGGTGCTCCACCGAGATGTACTCGTCCTTCATGCGCTCGGCCTCTTTGGCGGCCTCCCGCAGGGCCTTATCCAGATCGGCGGTGACGTACACCTTGCCGGCCTCGCGCCCGCCGCCGGATACCCGGGGCAGCTTTTCGATCTCGCTGACCGCCGCGGCGTGCACCGCACCCGCATCCTTCTGCATCTGGGTCAGCAGCTGGGCGATCAGCCCATCGCCGCTTTCGGTCAAAGCCGCCAGCAGATGGGCCTGGCTCAGCTCCTGGTTGCCGTATTCCCCGGCCAGGGCCTGGGCCGCCTGGATCGCCTCCATGGATTTCTGCGTATATTGATTATTGCTCATGGCATTGTCCTCCTTCACGAAGATCGACTTTGACCTTCATCCCTATTATATGCCATTTTATTGCGTTGTCAAGGGGGGCGGCGGAAAATTTTTGGATCTTCAAGCAATCCTATCCTGACAAGCTGTAACAGGGAGCGTGCGTTATGCTATTCTCTGGTTAGAATCAGACAAACCGTAATTGGCAGAGGTACGAACGGGGGCGTTCCTTCTTGAAGCCCAAGAAGGAACCGAAGAAGGCTGCGCTTGTCGCCGCTGCTGTTGCTGGTTTTTCCGCCAACGGACTTTAACGCCGTCCGCCGCTCCCGGGCCCGTAGCACCCGGAAAACCTGCCCTTGGGCCGGTTTTCAGCGGAGGGCGGGCCGGAAGGCCCCGGACAAGGCAGCTTCGCTGCCGAACTGTGCGCAAAGCGCACAGGGAAAAGCCAGAAAATTACCGAAAAACAAGCTCGCTTGTTTTATCGGAAATTTTCTGGCTTTTCTTATGCCCGGGAGCTT
>CADAHU010000179.1 GCA_902787835.1 uncultured Eubacteriales bacterium | reverse complement strand
GACTGAGGATGGGCGATTCCGCGAATCGCCATCCGAAACCCGCGCTTGCCGCAGGCAGTAGCGCGGGGCGTATCGTCCAAGAAGGAACGCTCCCGTTCGACCCCCTCCCCGCCAAATCCAATTTGCATAGGTTTGCCCGTATTGAAGCCGGTATCAGGAGGGCTTTTCCTCGTCGCAGCGGACAAAGACCTCCTCCACCGGGCCGGGATAGCCCAGCAGCTCCTTCAGCTGCAGCGCCTCGTTGAGGGTGAAGGGCGTGATGGCGCAAAGCTTATTGTGAAGCGTACCGTAGCTGACCCCCATGCGATCGGCCACCTCCCGCCGGGTGAGACCCAGCAGGGCAATGCGCGCCAGCAGCTTGCGATAGACAATGGTTTCTGACTGCATAAATTCAATCCTCCCACTAAATACGAACAAATGTTCTCGTTTATGGGTTTATTATAACCGCGGCGACGCCGAATGTCAACCGCGGTCACAATATTTTTTGAAAATCTTTTAAAATTTTGGGAGGATGCGGGCTTGCCGTGCTGCGACGGGGCTTTATCGCCTTACCAAAGGATGATATCGGTCACCACGTCGTCCATCAGGGCGATCACGGCGGTCTTGCCCTTATCGGCCAGGGATTGGGGAGCGATGGATTCGCTGTTCATGGGGGTCAGCATGCCGTTTTTCTGCAGCACGGTAAAATCACGCACGGAGGAGAGCTTGCGGCAGGCTGCCACATAGGTGCCGGTGCTGCCGTTCTTGTTGAAGGGCATGATGCGCGCGCCCTTGCCGCCGCGGCCCTGGGGATCCAGCATGGCCCCGGGCACCCGCTTGGCGTAGCCGCACTCGGTAAACAGCAGCACCTGATCGCTGTTCTGCAGCACGCCGCCGGCGATCACCGCATCCCCGGCGGCCAGGGCAATGCCCTTTACGCCGCCGCTGGCGCGTCCCTGGGCGGGCACGCTATCCAGGGTAAAGCGGATGCTCATGCCGCCGCGGGTGACGATATAGGCGTCGGCGCGCTCGGCGCACAGCGCCACGGCGATCACCGCGTCGTCCTCCTTGAGGGAGAGCGCCGCAAACCGCGCCCGGCGCACGGCGTACTCCTTGGCCGGGCTGCGCTTGATCAGGCCGTTCCGGGTAAAGAACAGCAGATCGGGCAGGGCATCGAAGCCGCCCGGCGCAACATCCAGGATATGGATGCAGGTCTCGTCGCTCTCGTAGCCGTTCAGAATGCCGGTCAGCGCCACGCCGCGCTCCTTGGGGCGCAGGCTGTCGTTGATGGCGGATACCGGCAGCATGTAGCACTGGCCCCGGTCGGTGAAGAACAGCAGGGTGTGATCGGTCTGGGTGCGCAGCAGGAAACGCGGCATATCGCTTTCCTGGGTGGAAAGATCCAGCTTTTCAAAGATTCTGGGCAGCATGCGCCGCAGCTGGCCGCCCCGGGTGTAGAGCACCACGCAGTCCTCCGGCACGGGCAGATCGGCCTCTTCCTCCTCCTGGACGGAGGCGGCGGGATCCTCCTTCAGGATGGTGGTGCGGCGGTCGCTGCCGAACTGCTGGCCGATTTCCGCCAGCTCCTTTTTGATCACCTTGAGCAGCTTCTTTTCGCTGCCCAGGATGCCCTGCAGCTCGGCGATGGTCTTTTGCAGCTGGGCAAACTCCTGCTGCAGCTGCAGGATCTCCAGGCCGGTCAGGCGCTGCAGCCGCAGATCCAGGATGGCCTGGGCCTGCAGCTCGGTAAAGCCAAACTGCGCGCACAGGCGCTCCTTGGCCTCCTTGCCGTTTTTGCTGGCGCGGATGGTTTTGATGATATCGTCCAGAATATCCACCGCGCGGATCAGGCCCTCCACGATGTGGGCGCGGGCCTGGGCGTGATCCAGATCATACTGGCTGCGGCGGGTGATCACGTTCTTCTGGTGATCGATAAAGGCGTCCAGCAGCGCGATCAGCCCCAGCTGCATGGGCTTGCCATCCTTGATGGCCACCATGTTGACGCCGTAGGTGATCTGCAGATCGCTGTACTTGTACAGCTTCTGGAGGATCTTGTTGGGGTCAAAGTCCTTTTTGATCTCGATCACGGCGCGCAGGCCGCTGCGGTCGCTCTCATCCCGGATATCGTGGATGCAGGAGAACATGGCCTTCTTCTCCTCCGATACCTTGAGGATCTTGGAGAGCATATCGGCCTTGTTGACGCCGTAGGGGATCTCGGTGATCACGATCAGGCTGCGGCCCAGAGGCCCTTTTTCGATGTGGCAGCGGGCGCGCAGGGTCAGTTTGGCCCGGCCGGTCTCATAGGCCGTGCGGAGCTCCGGGGTATCCAGCAGTATGCCGCCGGTGGGAAAATCCGGCCCGGGCAGCAGGCGCATAAAATCATCCAGTCCCGCCTTGGGGTTATCGATGCGCAGATCCACCGCGGCGATGACTTCCTTCAGGTTATGGGTGGGGATGTTGGTGGCCAGGCCCACGGCGATGCCGGTGGCGCCGTTGACCAGCAGGTTGGGGTAGCGCGCGGGCAGGATATCGGGCTCCTTCAGGGTATCGTCAAAGTTCAGGCTGAAGGGCACGGTATCCTTATCCAGATCGCGCAGCATCTGCAGCGCCAGCGGGGCCATGCGCGCCTCGGTATAGCGCATGGCGGCGGCGCTGTCGCCGTCCAGGGAGCCAAAGTTGCCGTGGCCGTCCACCAGCTGCTCCCGCATGCTGAAATCCTGGGCCATGCGCACCAGGGCGTCGTACACGCTGCTGTCGCCGTGAGGATGATATTTACCCAGGCAGTCGCCCACGATGCGCGCGCACTTGCGGTGCGGCTTATCGGGGGTGTTGCCCAGCTCCATCATGGTATACAATATACGGCGCTGCACGGGCTTGAGGCCGTCCTCCACCCGCGGGAGCGCGCGCTCCAATATGACGTGCTCCGCATAGGGCATCATGCTCATATGCATCACGTCCTCCAGCGGCATCTGGATGATTTCATGGGGATTGACGGGCGGCG
>CADAHU010000178.1 GCA_902787835.1 uncultured Eubacteriales bacterium | reverse complement strand
TCGCCCGTTGGAGTCCAGAGGACGAAGTCCTTTGGCGCAGAGTTTTAGAGGCCGCGGAGGCCTCTAAACGTACCCCCCTCCCCGCCAAATCCCAATTTGCAAATGTCTTACACTTAAAAGAAGAACATCACGCTTAAACAGCAAACGCAAAACCCGACTGTTCCAAAGTACGGAACAGCCGGGTTGATTGTTGAATTGGAAGGGAAATTACTCTTCCTCGTCCTCGTCCTTCTGGGCGGATTCGATGATCTTCTTGGCCACGTCAGCGGGCACTTCCTCGTACCGCTCAAACTTCATGGAGAAGCTGCCGCGGGCCTGGGTCATGCTGCGCAGATCGGTGGCATACTTGAACATTTCGGCCAGGGGCGCCTCGGCGACCACCTGCTGCAGGCCGTCCACCTGATTCATGCCCATGATGCGGCCGCGGCGCTTGTTCATATCGCCCATGACATCGCCCATGTACTCATCGGGAACCAGCACTTCCACGTGCATAATGGGCTCCAGCAGCACGGGGCTGGCGTCCATGCAGCCCTTCTTGTAGGCGATGCGGGCAGCGGTCTTGAAGGCCATTTCGGAGGAGTCCACCGGATGGTAGGAGCCGTCATACAGCTTGGCATGCAGGCCCACCATGGGATAGCCGGCCAGAACGCCCTTCTTGATGTTCTCGCGCAGGCCCTTTTCCACGCTGGGGATGAAGTTGCGGGGCACCACGCCGCCGACAACCGCGTCTTCAAACTCGAAATCGATGTTGGTATCGCCGATGGGGCGGAACTCGATCCACACATCGCCGAACTGGCCATGACCGCCGGACTGCTTCTTATGGCGGCCCTGGCAGGATACGGTCTTGCGGATGGTTTCACGATAGGGGATGCGGGGATCCTGCAGCACGGCGTTGGCGCCGAACTTGCTCTGCAGCTTGTTGCGGATCACGTCCAGGTGCAGTTCGCCCTGGCCCCACAGGATGGTCTCGGTGGTCTCGGCGTTCTTCTCCAGGCGGATGGAAGGATCCTCCTCCTGCAGGCGGGCCAGGCCGCCGAACACCTTATCTTCTTCACCCTGCTTGGCGGCGAAAACGGCCTTCTGCACGCAGGGCTCGGGGAACTCGATCTGCTCATAGCGCACGGGGCTTCCCGCGTCGCACAGGGTATCGCCGGTGTTGGTGATCTGCAGCTTGCTCAGGGCGGCGATATCGCCGGTGTTGACCTGGCCCACGTTGGTCTGGGTCTTGCCGCGCATGATGAACAGGCCGCCGGCCTTTTCAGCCTTCTCGGCGTTAGCGTTATACAGGGCGGTGCCGCTGGTCAGCGTGCCGCTGCAAACCTTCAGCAGGCTCAATTTGCCCACGAAGGGGTCGGCGATGGTCTTGAACACGAAGGCGCTGAAGGGATCGCCCGCGCCCTTGCGGGTAACGGCATCGCCGGTCTTGGGATTGACGCCGGTGTACTCCGCCTCTTCGGGGCTGTGCAGGTAGGCGCTCATGATGTCCAGCAGCTTGGCCACGCCGATACCAGTAACGGCGCTGACGGGAACCACAGGCACGATGGTGCCGCTCTTCATGCCGGCGCCGAAGCCCTGCAGGATCTCCTCGTGGCTCAGCTCGCCTTCTTCAAAATACTTCTCCAGCAGCTCGTCCACGGCTTCCGCGGCGGCCTCGGTGATCTCGGCGGTGGCGCTCTCGATGGCGCCCTTCATATCGGCGGGCACGGGCACTTCCTTGAGATCCTTGCCCTTGCCGGAATATGCCTTGTTCTCCAGCACGTTGACAACGCCCTTGAAGTTGGCGCCGTCGCCCATGGGCAGCAGAACGGGAACGACGCTGCTGCCGAATTTATCGCGCAGCTGCTCGATGGTGCGCTCATAGTTGGCGTTCTCGGCGTCCATGCGGTTGACGATGAACATGCGGGCCACGTTGTTCTTCTTGGCATAAGCCCAGGCTTTCTCCGCGCCCACGGTCAGGCCGGAAACGGCGCCTACCACGATGGCGGCGGTCTCCACCACGCGCAGGGGACCCATCATCTCGCCGATAAAATCAAAATAACCGGGAACGTCGATCACGTTGATCTTGGTGCCCTTCCATTCCACGGGCGCGGTGGCCGCGCTGATGGAAATCGTGCGCTTATTCTCTTCGGGATCGAAGTCGGTCACGGTGTTGCCGGCTTCCACTTTGCCCTGGCGGTCGATCATGCCAGCGGCGAACAGCATGGCTTCGGTCAGCGTGGTTTTACCCTCGCCGCCGTGACCAAGCAAGGCGATGTTGCGGATGTCTTTGGTTTTGTAATCAGCCATTGTCGTCGTTCCCCCTATGCATCATATATAAGATTTGTATTATGAACGCTTGCTTTCGGATCGGGATTTCCACGTCACATACATTCATTATTTTAACAGATGCGCGCCCGAATAGCAATAGTTTTGACCGAAAAAATACCTCTTTGTACAACTTGGTATGCAATTATACATGTCATTCCGGGATGCGCAGCAGCTGCCGCGCCAGGGCGTCGGTCTGCGCCGGATGATTCTGGGCATTGAACTGCAAAGAAAAGCGCTCCGCCGGGGATTTTTCCCTGCTGAGCAGCCCCTGCTGCTCCAGCCTGCGGCGCAGCTGGCGCACCGTGCCCTCGTTGCCGTCCAGCACCATCACGCCTTCGGGCAGCAGCGACTGCACGGCCTTTTTGAGGAACACATAATGGGTGCAGCCCAGCACCACGGCGGAAAGGCGCGGGCCCGCCGCAAGATAGGGCGCAAACTTATCCGCCAGGTACGCTTTCAGCTTTTCGCTGTCCGTATCCCCCCGCTCCACAAACTCCATCAGCCCGGGGCAGGGCAGCGATACGGCGTGCTCGCCATAGTTTTCATACAGCCTGCGGTATTTTTCCGAGGCCAGGGAGACCGGCGTGGCCAGCACCAGGATGCGGCCCTCCGGGCATTGATCGTGGGCCAGCTTCAGCGCGGGCTCCATGCCGATGATGATAAAATCCGGGAATTCCGCCCGCAGTTGCGCGGCGGCCGCCGCCGTGGCGGTATTGCAGGCGATCACCAGGGCCTTGATCCCCCGGTCCATCAGCCGCCCCGTCACCGTCCGGGCGCAGGCGTATACCTGCTCCTCGGTTTTTGTGCCGTAAGGCGCGTTGGCCGTATCGCCATAAAAAAGAAAGCGCTCATCCGGCAGCATGCGCAGCGCCGTGCGCAGCACGCTCAGCCCGCCCATGCCGCTGTCAAAAATCCC
>CADAHU010000177.1 GCA_902787835.1 uncultured Eubacteriales bacterium | reverse complement strand
TAGCCGGCGAGCATGGTGGCGATGAGGAACACCGCGGCGAAGAGCGCGCCCTGGCGGCTGAGGGACATGACCAGCGCCTGCAGCGCCTTGCCGCTGGCCTGGAACAGGCAGGTGTACAGCAGCACCACCGCGGCGAACACCATGCCGGAAATCTGCCAGCGCAGCATGGCCGCCCCGTCGGATACGATGGCGGCCTCCTTGATGAACACGCGCATCAGCGGCGCTGCCAGCAGGAACACCGCCAGCGATTCCGCCAGCGCCAGCCCGCAGAGGAAGAGCGTGCAGAACCGCAGCAGGCGGCCCAGCTTTTGTGCCTCCCGCGCGCCGTAGAGATAGCCGAACAGCGGCACGCCGCCGAAGGAAAAGCCCACCAGGATCAGCTGCACCACCATGGTGATCTTAAGCACGATGCCCAGGGCGGCGATCTTTTCATTGCCGTAGGGCAGCAGGAACTGGTTCATCAGCACGATGCACACGCTGGAAGCGATGTTGGTCAGCGCGGCGGTGACGCCCACGCTGAGGATCTGCGAAAGCTCGCCCCGGTGCACGCGCGCCCTGCGGAGATCCACGGAGAGCGCCTTGCTCTTTTTCATCACAAAGAACAGGCACAGCGCGTCGGTCAGCGCGTAGCCCAGCACCGTGGCCAGCGCCGCGCCCCAGGCGCCCCAGCCCAAGCCGGAGATAAACAGCGGATCCAGGGCGATATTGAACAGCGACCCCGCCACGGTGCCCGCCATGGACTGGGCGGCCATGCCCTCGCTGCGCATCAGGTTGGAATGGATAAAGGAGAGGATCACCAGCGGCGCGCCGGCCACGATGACCATATAATAGGAACCGGCGTGACCGATGGTCTCCCCGCTGGCGCCCAGCAGCCCCAGCATGGGCCCGCGCAGCAGCAGCAGCGGCACGGCGATGACCGCCCCGGTGAGGATGGCAAAATAGAAGCAGAAGGCGCTGACCCGGCCCGCGCTCTGCCCGTCGCCCTGGCCCAGCAGCCGGGAGATCAGCGAGCTGCCGCCCTGGCCGTAGATATTGCCCACCGCCATCAGCAGGGTAAACAGCGGCGCGCACAGCGATACGCCCGCCACCAGCATGGCGTCGTTGGTCTTGGCGATAAAGTAGGTATCCGCCAGGTTATAGATCAGCGTGATCACCATGCTGAACACCACCGGCAGCGACAGCTTAAAATAGGTGGGGATCAGCCTGTCGGTATCAAAAATACGCTGCTTTTCCATCGTTTTGTCCCTCTCCATAAAAAACGCCCCCGCAGAACGGGGGCGGTGGTAAACGGCATAAAATTATTTGGCGTAGTTGATCAGGGTCTCTTCGTAGCCGTAGCGGGCAACGTTTATCACGTTCATCATGCCCTCATAGGCCAGACGGCCGATATCGTTGGTCAGCAGATCCACGTCGGTGGCGCAGGTGATGGAGTAATCGCTCTCATCCACATAGAAGCGGGCGAAACGATAGGCGCTGTTCAGATCGTTGCAGACCTTGTACATGGAATTAACAAAGGATTGGTTGAAGTCGATCAGGTTCCATACGCGGAAGCCCACCTCAACGCCGTTCTTATAGAAGAAGGCCTTGCAGGTGATGCGATAGCCGCTGTCGGAGAAGGTATAGGGGATGTCCACCACTTCGTATTCCTTTTCACCCTGGATGCCGCGGACGGTATAGGTGAAATCCTTGGAATCCAGATAGCGGCAGAAGGCCTTGGTGCTGTCATAGGTGGCCTCCGCGGCGAAGGCGGTGGAGCACAGGCAGATCATCAGCACTGCCAGAAGAAGCGCAGTCAGTTTCTTCATGTTTTTTTCTCCTTTTTACGGATCAGTATCCGTTATTATTATTTATATTATATATAATCTCAACCCAATTGTAAAGGAAAATTTTCGATCCCGCAAAGGAAAATTTACAATCCCGCGCGGGCTTTTTCCTTTCCCGCCGCCGCCCTCAGGGTTGACGCGTGGGCGGAAAGAGGATACAATAAGCCATCCGAGAAGACTTTTCTTTATTGATGAAAGGGGAAATACCATGAAGCATATCACCGCCCTGATCCTGGCCCTGTGCATGGCCTTGCTGCTGATCCCGGCCCAGGCCGAGACCGTCGCCTACACCGACGAGCAGCTGCAGCAGCTGCTGGGCACGCTGTTCTCCCAGGTTGGGCAGCCCACCCCGGAGCCGGACGCGGATGCGCCCGCCCATCCCCAGATAACCGAAGCGCCCGCCCCGGAGACGGAAGCCCCCGCGGAGGCCGCGCCGGTCTTTGATCTTAACAGCCTGCTGAGCGGGCTGAGCGGCCTGCTGACCGGCCAGACCCCTGACCCCAACGCCACGGCCAATGGCGAAAACGCCCAGGGCTTTGACCTGAACGGCATGCTCAACAGCGCGCTGAGCGGCCTGAGCGACATGCTGAACAACGGCCAGACCCCCGGCCCCAGCGCCACAGCCAATGGCGAAAACGCCCAGGGTTTTGATCTGAACGGCATGATCAACAGCGCGCTGAACGGCCTGAGCGGCCTGCTGACCGGCCAGACCCCCGACCCCAACGCCACGGCGGAGGGCGGGGACAGCCAGGGCTTTGACCTGAACGGCATGATGGGCAATCTGTTCGCCTACCTGGGCAGCCAGGAGGACGAGCGCGCCTTCTCCGCCACGGACACCCTGGAGAGCGTGCTGGGCGAAACCGTACTGCCCGAAAACCGCGTCCCCGTGGAGAACAAGGTCTCCTTCTACGGCGATTGGGTCATGCGCCGCTTCACCGTGGCCGGCGTGGAATTCAATATGGAGCAGCTGGCGGAATCCGGCATGGATCTGGCCACCCGCGTCACCCTGGCCGAGGACGCCCTCACCGTTTCCATGAACGGCCGGGAGAAAACCGAGGCCGCCCAGACCGAGCTGGTGGACGGCGCGCTGCGCATCACCATCCAGGGCGAAACCTCCACCGCCTGCATCACCGACGCGGGCGAGCTGGCCATGTGCGAAAGCATCATCACCATGTATTTTGTTCCCGCGGAGTGAGCGCGTTATCAGGCGGGCTGACCATTTGTGCAAGAGGAGGATACGGGGCTGTCTCATTAGGAGGCAGTCCTTTTTATGTACAAAAAGAGCCGGGCACTGTAAAGAGCCCGGCAAATGCGGTAGAATAATGTTGTGAAAACAATCAAACCGCAAAAAGATTATAGCGCAATGGAGAATGGATTTCAACTGGTAATGCCACTGAATTGCGGGGTGAACATACCAGAGGATGACC
>CADAHU010000176.1 GCA_902787835.1 uncultured Eubacteriales bacterium | reverse complement strand
ATGCAGGCTCACGTCTGATCCGGGTAATCCCAGAATTTGCCCTTGTGGAAGTTCTCGTTGCCCAGGGGCGTGGCGGTGAGGCGGAAGATCACGCAGCCATCGGGGCAGACGATGGTTTTGGTGTACTTGCCGTCGCCGCCCAGGTTTTCCAGATCGCCGCCGCTGCGCACCGCCTCCATCAGCGGGTAGAGCATCATCATGGTTTTGGAGCAGATGCCGTAGCCGTCGCCGTTGACGGGGCAGCCGTAGGTGCAGGTGTAGCTGTCGCCGATCTCCTCCCCGTTGCGGCAATAGCGCTCCGTATGATCGCCGTGCAGAAAGCCGGTGACCTCCACGCGGAATTCGTACTCCTCGTCATACCATTTTTTCATGGGCTGTTCCTCCTTCGGCTGCTCACGCGGCGTTTTCCAGGGCGATGCCGGCCTCCTCGCAGTACTCATCCAGCAGCTCAAAGAGCCGGCGGGCGATCTCCAGGTAATCCTCGGTGTTCAGGTTGGCCAGGGAGATGCGCACCGTTCCGGCGGGGGCGCTGAACCCGGGGCCGTACATCAGCACCACGCCCTTGCGGGCGGCCAGATCGCTCAGGAAGTCGATCTCCGTTTTTTCGGCCTGCAGCCACTGGAGCAGCTCCCCGCCGTACTCCGCCTCCACCAGGGCGTACACATCCACCAGAGTGTAATACTGGGCGTTGGCCTCGCTCTGGTCCTGCTCCAGCCCCAGGGCGTCCATCAGCGCCGCATAGCGCGCGCGGACGGTATCGTTGGCCAGGCGGATATAGGGATCCTCCTCGCCCCGGGCGGAATAGATCAGATGGCTCAGCGCCAGCAGATCCATAAACACCTGGCTGGGCGTGGACAGGCCGCTGGTGTGGTACAGGCCGATGGAGCGGCTGTCCGCCACCACCCGGTCCAGGAAGGGCATGGCGTCCGGATCGGCGGTCACGATGGCGTACTCCTCCCGCAGGTAGTTTTTATCTTCCTCCGGCAGCTGGCTCAGCAGGCGGTCGCACACGTTTTCATCCTGCATGGCGATCATGCCGATGCGCCAGCCCGTCACGCCGTAAAGCTTGGAGAAGGAGTAAACCAGGATGGTGTTATAGGGCAGCGCCGCGTATACCGACTGGAAATCCTCCGCGAAGGTGCCGTACACGTCGTCGGTCAGGATGATCAGGTCCGGGTTCTTTTCCACCGCCTGGGCCAGGCGCGCCAGCGTGTTCTGGGACAGGGCGTGGGAGGCCGGGTTGGAGGGGTTCACCAGGAAGAAGGCCTTTACGCTGGGGTCCTCCAGCTTGGCGATCTGCTCCTCCGCAATATCCCAGTTATCCTCCGCCGTGCTGGATACATCCACGGATACCAGGCCGTAATCCTTCACCGAGGGGATCTGCATATAGGGCGTAAAGATCGGCGTGGCGATGGCGATCTGGTCGCCGGGCTTCAGCAGCCGGTTATGGCTGAGCGCCTCAAAGATGTACACCATGGCCGCGCTGCCGCCCTCCGTGGGGAAAACGCCGGTGCGCCCGGCCAGATCCGCGCCGTTATACAGCGTATCCTGCAAAAAGGCGTTCAGGATGGCCTCGGTGTTGGACAGGCACCGGCTGGGCGTGGGGTAGTAATCGCCGATAATAGCGTCCACCAGCTCCTTGAGCATGCTATCCTTGTTAAGCCCCAGGGTGTTTACGCACAGCTCCACCGCCGAAATCAGGAAGGCGTCCGTGGGGTCCTCCGGGTCCATGGCCGCGTCGAAGCGCTCCCCGATGCCCGCCTTTTTCGCCTGTCCCGCCATGCCGCCCTCGTGCAGGGTCAATTCGCACTCGCCGATGGCGTAGTTCATCAGCCGGGCGTAGGCGGAGCGCGCCTGGGCGTTGATCCAGTTGGGATTGCCGCGCCCGGCGTCCAGCACGGGGTAGCCCGCCGCGTTGGTCCTGGCCAGCTCCCGCTGCGCCGCGGTGATCTCAAAGGCGCCGATCTCCTTTTCCAGCTGCCGCTCCGCCTCCGGGTCGGCAAAGGCCGCGGTCAGCAGCAGGCAGAGGATCAGGGCCAGACAAAGGATGCGTTTCATGTTTTCATCTTCCTCTCACTTTATTTTCTTTTTCATCAGGTCAATCAGCAAAAGATACCCCAGGCCCACCGCCAGCAGCAGGGCAAGGATCAGCAGGATCCACCAGGCGCAGCCCATATAGGGCAGGCCCTTTGTAAAGCCGAAGGCCCTGGCCGGGCTGTCCCAGTTCAAAAAGAAATAGGGATAATTTTTGCCCGGGGAAAACTCCCAGCCAGCCAGATAGGCGATCCCAGTATAGACGGCGTAGAGCAGCGGCGGCAGGGTGACCCAAACCACGCTGCGTTTTTTGATGCTGCCATATCTGCCTGTGACCAGAAAATCCGCAATGGCCGTGAGGGGCACCGCCACATGGGTCAGCACGTGCTGCGCGCTCCAGGCATGGCCGCCCAGGGTGGGGGCCAGCACGAAGCAGAACACCGCGCCGGTCAGGGTGATGGAGACCGTAAAAACGTACTTGATCACGTACCACCGATCCGGGATGGGCCCTCCCCGCAGCAGCAGCGCCGCCCCCGCGGCGCACACCAGGGCGATGGCGATGTTGGATTGGATGGTAAAATACATAAACACCCGGCCGCCGCCCATAAAGGCCTGGGCGCCCGATATGGCGCTGAGCGCCACGCCCACGGCGGCGCAGGCGATCACGGCGCATTTAAGAAGCAGGGAGAGCGCCTTGGCTTTTGTTCCGATCATTCGTTCCCTCCTCCGGGCCCGGCTCCCGTCCGCTGCGTCAAAGCTTTCCCTGCTCCCGCAGGATCTTTTCCACCAGCGATACGCATTCGTACACCAGCGCGTCGCAATGGGGCTTTTTTTCGCCGCCCAGCTCCTTGTTCCGCCGCAGCAGATCGGCGCAGTCCAGCATGCCCTCGTGGTTTTCCCGGAGCGCCTGGTAATACGCCGCCGGGTTATCGATGCCAAAGAGGCCCAGCACCACCAGCCCGCCGGTGATGGCCCCGCAGGCCGCCGCCCGCTTGAGCCCGCCGCCAAAGTTGGCGCACACGCCCATGGCCTGCTCCTCGGTGAGCCCCGCGTCCCGCGCAAAGGGCACCACCACGGATTGGCCGCAGTTGTAATGGGGCGATACAATGGCCCGCAGCGCCTTTGCCCTGTCCAGATACTTGCTCAATGGTCTGTCCTCCCCTTTGTCTGTTTCCGGGGGATCCCGGATCACGCTGATGATGAAGCTCCCGCCCGCCAGCTGCATGGCCATCTTACTGGAGACGCCAAAGAGCGGGCAGCGCAA
>CADAHU010000175.1 GCA_902787835.1 uncultured Eubacteriales bacterium | reverse complement strand
GCTGGCCGCGCGGTGCGCAAAGCGCACCGCTGAACACAGAAAAAATCCCGCAAAACCGAGCAAGCTTGGTTTTGCGGGATTTTTCCTGTGTTCTGGTTGTCCGGGAACTCGCTTGGCGTCTTAACCAAACTGGCGGAAACAAGTTAGGTTTTAATTCAAGCTGGTTCGCCCGTTGGGATTCCAAAGGGCCGAAGGCCCTTTGGCGCGGGGTTGGGCTGCGGAAGCCCAACGTATCCTCCCCTGTCAAATCCCAATTTGTTTGCCTGAAATCAGCCAAACAGCGGTATTCGCATTTTCCCCCTTGACGATGCGTGTATGCCGCAGTATAATCATACCGACAACTGCAAAGCCATTTGAAGCTTCTTCGGGGATGGGTGCAATTCCCTACCGGCGGTACAGCCCGCGAACTGAACCATGGTTCAGCCGACTCGGTGAGATTCCGGGGCCGACAGTATAGTCTGGATGAGAGAAGAAACGGAAATTTGCGCGTGCCGATGGCAGCGCCTTCCGCCCCTGAAAGCCGAGTTGCTTCAGGGGCGGCGCTGATTTATAAGGAGGCATTGCCATGAGCACCCCGAAACGTACCCCCAAATACCTGACCACGCCTTACCTGACCCGCATGGCCATCCTGGCCGCCATCTCCTTTGTGCTTTTCCTGTTCCAGATCCCGGTGGTGGCCTTTTACAAGCTGGATGTGAGCAACATTCCCGTGCTGCTGGGGGCCTTCTCCATGGGCACTGTGCCGGGCATCATCATCCTGGCGGTCAAATGCCTGCTGGCCCTGACCCGCACCACCAGCGGCGGCGTGGGCGACCTGGCGGATTTTATGATGAGCGCCGCCCTGGTGATCCCTGCCGCCATGATCTACCACCGCAATAAGACCCGCAAAAACGCCCTGATCGGCATGGCCGTGGGCACGCTTTGCATGGTGGTGGTGGGCGTGCTGGCCAACAAGTGGATCATGCTGCCCTTCTACATGGGCGCGTACCACATGGATATGGAGGGCATCCTCAAATACGCCAATGTGGGCGGCATCGACAGCGAGTGGAAGCTGCTGCTGCTGATCACCGCTCCCTTCAACCTGCTCAAGGGCGTGGTGCTCAGCATCGTCACCGGGCTTATCTATAAGCCCCTCTCGCCCATCCTGCATCAGAAGGTGCGGTAATATCCAACCGTCAAGCTTTTTCCGCCGGGAGCGCTTTGGACCAAGCGCTCCCGGCGGATTGTTTTCATTCCGTTTATTGAAAAAAAGCCGGGGATACGGTATAATCAAAACAGAACATTCATGAAGGAGGATTGCTATATGAAAAAATATCTATCCCTGCTGATGGCTCTGGTGATGGTGTTCACCTGCGCCTTCACCGCGGCTTCCCTGGCGGAGAGCGCCGCGCCTGCGCCGACGATGGAGATGTCGCCCGAGGCGGAAAAGGAAGCGGAAGCGGTGATGCAGTGGGTGGTGCAGAACATCCCGCAGGAGGAGCTGGCCCAGGTGATGACCTGGGATCGGGATACCGTCCTGACCAAGCTGGAGGGCTATGATCAGCCCCTGCAGCACATCACCAAGGAAGAGATCGCCGACCAGGTGATCGCGGTGACTGACCTGCTCAAAATGTTTATGGGCTCCGCCGGCGAGGGCGAGAGCACGGGCTTTGATCTTTCCGGCATGCTGGGCGGTATGCTCGGCGGCGCGCAGACCGAGGGCGAAGGCGAGAGCACGGGCTTTGATCTCTCGGGCATGCTGGGCGGTATGCTCGGCGGCGCGCAGACCGAGGGCGAAGGCGAGAGCACGGGCTTTGATCTCTCGGGCATGCTGGGCGGCCTGATGGGCGGCGCGCAGACCGAGGGCGAAGGCGAGAGCACGGGCTTTGATCTTTCCGGCATGCTGGGCGGCCTGATGGGCGGCGCGCAGACCGAGGGCGAAGGCGAGAGCACGGGCTTTGATCTTTCCAGCATGCTGGGCGGCCTGATGGGCGGTGACGGCGAGAGCGCAGGCTTTGATCTGTCCGCGCTGTTCGGCGGCATGACGGACGGCGAAAGCTATGAGTGGAGCACCGAGGAGGATGACAGCACCGAGGAGGATGAAGGCGTTACGATTGTGCACGCCTTTGATGGCACCTATTGGGAAACCGAAGGCGCGTATCTGGGCGCCGTTTGGTACGACGGCCTCTATTATTATATTACCGTGACGGAAGGCGAAAGCGAAGCCATCTACCTGTGCCAGGCGGATCTGGAAACCGAGAAGCTGCAGGTGGTGGGCACCGGCGATATCGCCATTGAGGACGCGCAGCCCCAGGAGAACGCCGATACCTTCTACATCGATGATGATGCCAACCTGGTATGGCAGAAGGCCGATGGCACGCAGACTGTCTTTACCCAGGATTTCTCGCCCCTGGATGGCAGCATCTGGTTTGCGGACGGCAAGGAGCTGACCCTCCGGTGGGAAGGCCGGGACAATTATGGCGTGTACATCGATCAGGAGCCCTATGGCTGGAACTATCCCTGCGTGCTGGACGAGGAAAACGATGTCCTGACCGGCGTTGGTGAAAAGTTTAATTACGGCGACGCCGTGTATACCGACGCCCAGGCTACCTTTGCCTTCCAGGATGCCCGCACCAAGCTGGTGTGGACCGACAGCGCCGAGCCCGATGCCCAGGAGGGCCTTACCTTCGACGCGGTGTACATGGGCGTGCTGTACGATATCTGGGAGAACGATCAGGCCAGCTTCTCCTTTATGTGGTACAATGGCTATTACATGGCGGATGTTTATTTGGACGGCAAGCTGCACTCCTACCTGTGCACCTATGACCGGAGCAACAGCACCTTCACCGCAGTGGACCCCGCCACCATCGATTTTGAAGCGCTGAACATGTACGTGGATGCGGAGAATTATGCCAGCACCGCCACCTTCGAGCTGCTGGATGACGACCATCTGCTCTGGCGCGATGATTCCGGCATCACCGGCGAAGAGGGCATGCTCTTCGAGTGCCCCCGGTACTGATCTCAAAGCATAAATAACCTGAATCCCCCGAAAACAGGCGCATGTCTGCTTTCGGGGGATTCTTGTATGGGGCTTATCGGGCTGATAAACTGGGATTTGACGGGGAATAGGGAACGTTCGAGGCCTCCGCGGCCTCGAGCTCTGCGCCAAAGGACCTTCGGCCCTCTGGACTCCCAACGGGCGAGCCAGCTTGAATTAAAAACCAAGCTTGTTTCCGCCAGCTTGGTTTAAGTTGCCAAGCGAGTTCCCGGACAACCAGAACACAGGAAAAATCCCGCAAAACCAAGCTTGCTCGGTTTTGCGGGATTTTTCCTGTGTTCAGCGGTGCGCTT
>CADAHU010000174.1 GCA_902787835.1 uncultured Eubacteriales bacterium | reverse complement strand
GCCACGGTGCCGTCTTCGTTCAGCTCCACCGTCACCGGGAAGCTGCCGGTCAGGCCCTTGGCGGTCTTGCTGCTGCCGCCCTCGGCGGCGGGCGCCGCGGCAGGCGCGGCGGGCTCCTCGACGATGCCCTGGCTCTCGTTCCAGGCGGCGTTCACGGCGCTGATCACGCCGCGGCTGCTGATGGTGGCGCCGGTGACCATATCCACGTCGGCCTCGGCCACGGCGCCGGTCTTGCCCACAAACTGCGCCAGGAATTTGGCGTTGTTCTGCACCTGGCCCAGGAAGGGCGCGTCATCCGCGGTGCTGGGATCGCCGATCTCAATGCCGGTGATGGCGGCGGTCTCATCCACGCTGATGGTCACGTCAAAGGTGCCGGTCAGGCCCTTGCCCTGGGCGGTATAGGTAACCGCGCCCTCGGGGATGGACACATCGGGCACATCGGCCTCCGCCGCGCTGAGGGCGGCATAGGCGGCGGGATCATTGACATAGAGCAGCACCTTGCTCACGGCGGCGTTCACCGAGCCGGAGGAAACGGTGGCGCCGGAAACGGTATCCAGCGCGGCGGCGTCCACGGCGGTCTGGCCCAGGAACTGGCCCAGGTACGCCTCGTTGCCCTGCACCTTGGAAAGATAGCTGATATCGTTGGCCGCCTCGGTGTCCTGCACCTCCACGGCGGTGACCGCACCGGCGTCATCCAGCGTTACCACCACGGGGAAGGGGCCGCTGACGCCCTGGGCGGTGGTGCCGTAGCGGTTATCGCCCAGCTCCTCGATGGCCACCACGGGCTCCTTGAGCTTGATGCCCGCCGCGTCGGCGATGCTCTTGGCGGTATCGTTTACGCCGCGCACCACGGCGCTGCTGGTGATGGTGGCCGCGGTAATGGCGTCGATCTCGCCGCCGTTTTTGCTCAGATCCACGGGATAGGTTTTGCCGGCAAACTGGCCGTAGAAGGCTTCATCCTTGGATTTGGCGCCCAGGCCGGCGGTCTCGCTGAAGTTGGCGCCGCCCACGCGCACGCCGGTCAGCGTGCCCTCGGGATCCATGCCCACGGTAACCTCCACGGGGCCGCCAAAGCCCGTCACCGTACCCACGGAGACGTAGCCCACCACGGCGTCCGCCGCATCCAGGCCCTGATACACCTCGTTTTCGCCCTCATGCTCCACCAGCGTGAAGCTTGCTGCCTGGGGCAGCAGCTCCTGTCGCACGGCGACGGCCTTTTCGGCCTCCTGGGCGGCGATGCGATCCTTCGTGCCGTTGTACGTCGCGCCGAGGGCCAGGGCGGCCACCAGCGATATGACGGTCAGCACGATCCATGCGGGCAGTTTCTTATTCATTGTATCCTCCTCCAAGCAATGCCTCTTCCCGGCTGGAAAGGGCACGATTGAGCATGTTTTCCGCCCCGCGGCGGTCGTTATGCATCAGGCGCTCCCGGATGCCGCTGCTGGATACCAGGGTGCCGTCGGGCAGCCGCACGGGCGGCACCACGGTGAGCCCCACGCCCGCCTGGCGGCAGAGCGCCTCCATCAGCCGGGCGTCTCCCCGGGCATACTGGCCAAAGTGATAATGGAAGCCGATCACGATGTGCCGGGCGTTCAGCCGCCCCAGCAGCATATCGCGGAAGAACTCCTCCGCCGGCCGGCTGGCCACCCGGAGGTCGAAGGGGCAGCGGATCACGGTATCGATGCCGTATTCCCCCATCAGCGCGGCCTTCTCCCCGATATCGGTGAGCAGCTCCGCCCCGGCTTTGCCAAACATGGCCGCCGGCGGCGTATCGAAGGTGAACGCGCAGGGCAGCAGCCCCTTTTCCCCCGCGGCCTCTTTTGTGGCGCGCAGCAGGGCCTGATGCCCCAGGTGCACGCCGTCGAAGGTGCCCAGCGCCACCGCCGCGGGGGGCAACGGCGCGGTCAGATCATCATAAGCTATCAGGCGCATGCGGCTCTCCCTATCGGTCGGTGGAGGATGCGCCCTGGCTTTGCAGCGCGGAGGCCAATCCATCGGTAAAATGCACCGAGCCGTCTGCCAGCACCCAGCAGGCCTCCACCCCGTCCAGCCCGTCCGCAAAGGCGCGGCCCTGGGCGTAGGGCATCAGGAAAAGCGCCGTGCTCAGCGCGTCCGCGTAGCCGCTGTCCTCCGTCACCACGGTCACCTGGGGCATAAAGGATGAGGGGTACAGCGTATCGGGATCGATGATGTGGTGGTAGCGCACGCCGTCCACGGTGTAATACCGCTGGTAATCGCCGCTGGTCACCACAGAGAGGTCGGTCAGGTAGGCCACGTCCTTGAGGGTGCTCAGGCCCAGCAGCGCCTGCTCCGGATCCTGGATGCCCACGCCCCAGCGGTCGCGCCCGTCCAGGGGCTTGCCCACACAGCGCACGTTGCCGCCGGCGTTAATAATAAAGGAAGAAAAGCCTGCCTCCCGCAGCGTCCGGGCCACCTTTTCCACGGTATAGCCCTTGGCCACCGCGCCCAGATCCACCGACAGCCCGGGATCGGCGTAATACACCGTGCCCAGCTTTTCATCGATAATCACATCGTCAAAATCGCAGTGCGCGGCCAGCGCCCGCAGCTCCTCCGGATCGGGCACCGCCGCGCCCTCCTCCCGGTATTCATGCCAAAGGCGCAGCACCGCGCCCATGGCCACGTTGACCCGGCCCTGCAGGGCGGGCTGCAGCTCCTTCATATACAGCAGCAGCTCGATCAGCGCCGGATCGGCGGGCGCGGGGCCCTGACCGGCGGAAAGATTGACGGCGTACAGGTTATCCACGCCCTCATAGGCGTTATAGCCGTCGTATATCCGGTGATAGCGCAAAAATTCTTCCTTGGCCGTATCAAAAAGCCTGTCGAAATCCGCCTGGCTGTCGGTATAGGCCATCACGGTGATGACCGTATCAAAAGCGTCGTAAAAAGTGGCCGAAAATTTCTGTGCGGCCGTCCCCTGGGCGCTGCACCCGGTAACGCACAGGCAGAGCGCCAGCAGCAGCGCCGCAAAGCAAATCCTGAATCTCATAGACCTCGCTCTTTTCAAGACGCGCGAAAAAAAGCGCAGAATAAGTCAAATTAATTTTAACATACTATGCAAAGGTTAGACAAGTATAACTATTACATTTTTGTTTCCTGTTTTTGTCTGTTTTCCATATAGAAGGGCGTTGGAAGCCGATCCCGCCGCCCATTCAGGCCAGAATATCGTCAAACTGAAATTGAACGGAGAGGATATTGCTGCCTGGCTTGATTCAAGCCTTTTTACGCCATCTTGTCCGCCCCGCGTGTGTCATCCTGACGCCCGCAGGCGGTTCGCTTGCGCCTGCCAACGGCAGGGAGGATCTCCCCCGCAGGC
>CADAHU010000173.1 GCA_902787835.1 uncultured Eubacteriales bacterium | reverse complement strand
ACCGTCACCGGGGCGGCGCTGATCTGCGGCTTGTACCAGAACTCCACGCGATTCGGGTTCGCGCCGTTCTGATCCACGGTCACGGCCACCTGGGCCTCGCTGTCCAGATCATAGCCGGGCAGCGCCGGGGCCGTCACGTAGGACAGGCCGGGGTCGTGCGTCTCCACGCTGCTGCTGATTTCCGTACCAGTGGCACGATCCATGCACGCCACCGTCACCGGGGCGGGCTGGGCGATGGGCTCCACCGCGGCAGGCATGGGCGCGGCGGCCTGGGTGGACAGGAACAGGCGGAAGGTGGCCGCGGGCTGATCCAGGGTATCGAAGGCCGTCACGGTCAGATAGCTGCCGGTCAGATCCACACCCGCGTCGGTATAGCGCCCCGTCAGGGCCGACAGGGGGATGCCCTCAGCGCCCAGCGGCGTGCCGTCCTCCAGGGCGAAGCGGGCGTACTGCCCGCTGTAATCGGACGCCGTCAGCACGGAATCTTCATAATTGAAGGCGTCCAGGGGCAGATACAGCCAATAGCTGTCCTCATACCCGGGCTCGCTCACCGGCGCGGCGGTGCTCATCTCCCCGTTCCAGCTCAGGCTGATGAACAGGGAGGGCTGCGCCATCTCGGCCAGCGCGACGCCCGCCAGCTGGCCTGCCATCAGCGCGGCGGCCAGGAGCAGCGCGCACAGACGGCGAAGTCCGTTGCAGTTCTTGATCGCTTTCATCTAAACGCCTCCTTGGACGAATCATTGCGAGGTAATAAAATTGTGTTTCAATTATATTACGAAAATGTTCATCCGTCAATTCCCACGGGCTGTTAATTCTTTGAAAAGCAGGAACAGCGCGGTTGTTTGTAGAATGTAAACCTGATACGCTGTAAAGGGGGAACTGACGCGTGAACGACAAGCAGCTGGAAGAGGTGTTTGAATCCTCAAAAAAGGTATTCGACGGCGTGCTGATCCATGTGGAGCACTGGCAGGTGCGCCTGCCCAACGGGGAGCCCGCCCTGCGGGAGATCGTAAAACACCGCGGCGCGGCGGCGGTGGTGCCGCTGGACGACGCGGGCAACGTGACCATGGTGCGGCAGCACCGCATCGCCGTGGGCCGCTTTACCTGGGAGATCCCGGCAGGCAAGCTGGATTACGTGGGCGAAGATATGCTGGCCTGCGCCCGGCGAGAGCTTGAGGAGGAAACCGGCCTCAATGCGGAGCACTGGCGGGAGCTGACGGTGCTGGATACCACCCCGGGCTTCTGCACCGAGCAGATCGGCATCTACCTGGCCACCGGCCTGAGCCAGCACAAAATGCACACCGATCCGGATGAATTTTTGCAGGTGCGCTCCTTCCCGCTGCGGGAGGCGCTGGATATGATCATGTCCGGCGAGATCCACGACAGCAAAACCATCGTGGGCCTGCTGATGGCCGCCCAGCTGCAAAACCGCCTGGCCGCCGCGCCCTTTGATCAGCCTGCACCCATCCAACGCCCCAGCGCCGCCTTTTCATCCCGGGCGAAGGAATAAATTAACAGATTGTTCATCTTTCCCGCCGCGCGGGATTTATCCGTTGCATTCCGCCAAAAGTTATGGCATAATATGACGAAATGAGGGCTGCCTATGCAGGCGTACTGCCAAAGCGTGTTTTCCAGCCTGCCCGTGCTGGAGACCCGTCGGCTGCGGCTTCGGCCGCTGACCATGCGCGACGAGCGCGATATGTACCGCTACGCCAGCGATCCGGAGGTCAGCCGTCATGTGCTGTGGGACGCCCATGAATCGCCCCGCGCCACCCGCAGCGTGCTGCGCGCCGCCCTGCGGCAGTACCGCAGCGGCTCGCCGGGCAGCTTTGCCATCGAGCGCAAAAGCGACCGCCGCATGATCGGCACCATCGGCTTCATGTGGATCAACTGCGAGCACCGTAGCACCGAGGTGGGCTACAGCCTGGCCCGGGATTGCTGGAACTTTGGCTACGCCACCGAGGCGCTGGCCGCCGTGCTGGATTTCGGCTTTGATACCCTGGGGCTCCACCGCATCGAGGCCCAGCACGAGACCGACAACCCCGCCTCCGGCCGGGTGATGGAAAAATGCGGCATGACCCTGGAGGGCACGCTGCGCGGACGGGTGTTCAACAAAGGCCGTTTTTCGGATGTGCGCCTCTACGCCATCCTGCGGGAGGATCCCCGCCCCCACGGCGGGCTGACCCTGTGACCCTTTATCAAAGAAAGGACGTTCATCCATGTTTGAGTACAAAACCCACGGAACATGCTCCACCCAGATCGACCTGGAAATCGACGGCGACGGCATCATCACCGCCTGCACGATCCACAACGGCTGCCGGGGCAATACAAAGGGCCTGGCCACCATGGTGGTGGGCCGCAAGGCCGACGAGGTCAAGGAGCTGCTGCGCGGCATCCCCTGCAGGGGCAACACCAGCTGCCCGGATCAGCTGAGCCGCGCCATTGAAGCATATGAACAGGAGGTACAGTGATATGTCCGGCAAAAAGAAGACCGATACCCGCAAGGTGCTGATCGTCGTGCTGTGCATCATCATGGTCATCGCCATGGTGCTGCCGCTGGCGCTGTCCTTCCTGGGATAAAGCCCAATACCATCGGCCACAATAACCGATACAGGAGGAAGCAGATATGGAACTGAAAGGCTCTAAAACCGAGAAAAACCTGATGGCCGCTTTCGCCGGCGAGAGCATGGCCCGCAACAAGTACGATTACTTTGCCAGCGCCGCCAAGAAGGAGGGCTATCAGCAGATCGCCGGCTTCTTTGAGGAGACCGCGCTGAACGAAAAGGAGCACGCCAAGATGTGGCTGCGCGCCCTCTCCGGCTTCGCCGATGGCAAGACCCCCGGCGATACCGCCAAGAACCTGGCCGCTGCCGCCGCCGGCGAGCACGAGGAATGGACCCAGATGTACGTGGAATTCGCCCGGGTGGCCCGGGAGGAGGGCTTTGACGAGCTGGCCGCCAAGTTTGAGGGCGTGGCCCAGGTGGAGCGCGCCCACGAGGAGCGCTACAATAAGCTGAAGGCCAACCTGGATAACGGCGTGGTGTTCACCCAGGGCGAAGGCGCCAAGGTATGGCATTGCCGCAACTGCGGCTTCATCTACGAGGGCGAGGAAGCCCCCGCCGTGTGCCCCGTGTGCAACCATCCCCAGGCCTATTTCGAGCTGATGCAGACCAACTATTGATCATAAAACCAAAACCCCCGATGGAAGCTGCCGCTTTCATCGGGGAGTTTTTATATGGAAGAGTATGATGGGACGCGCGCCGCAAGCCGCGGACGATCGCCCAAATATCCATTTAAAAAGACAGTTTCAAGCTGAAATTGGCGGGGAAAGAAAACGAACGGGAGCGTTCCTTCTTGGACGATACGCCCCGCGCTACTGCCTGCGGCAAGCGCGGGTTTCGGATGGCGATTCGCGGAATCGCCCATCCTCAGTC
>CADAHU010000172.1 GCA_902787835.1 uncultured Eubacteriales bacterium | reverse complement strand
AGTGCACCAGGTAGGGCGGCTCCTCGTTCGCCAGGAACGAAAAGCCCTTTACGATGCCCTCGCCGAATTCGCCGGAATCAAAATTGATGGGCAGGCCCAGCACGATCACGCGGTCGGCAAGGTACAGCTTCATGTAACAGGGCGAAGCAAAATCCTCCCTGGCGAAGCAGCTTTCGATTTCTTCTTCCGTGTTGGCCAGGTTCATCACCGTCCGCACCCTTGCCTGACGGATCAGCCTGTCGGCGCAGGCGGCCCGGCCGTACTGATTATCCACAGGCGAGGCGCTGCGGTACAGCCTGCCCTCCTTGATTGCCCGGAAATTGGCAAAGGCTTCGTCGGAAGGGGCGTCTGCCCGGTCGTTGCTGTATTCCAGGTTGCTGATTTCCGACGCCCGCGGCTTCGGCGAATTTGCCGTAGTTGACGCACAGGGCGATGTTGGTGTGCCCGGGGTAGGCGCGCACCATGGGCTCGCCCCGATCCACATAATAGCCGTTCAGGTAGGGCATATCCCCGGTAAAATCGCCCGCGGTTACGGTGACGATATCGCCCAGGGCAAAGCCCGCGCCGTTAAAATCCGCAATGGTGATATCCAGCCGGGCATGGCCGTATTTTTCGATCTCGGCCACATGGCCGGTGACGGAGACCTCCTCCGCCGTTGCCGTCCCCGCGGCCAGCGCCAGCAAAAGCGCCAAAGCAATGAAAAAAAGCCTTTTCATTCCGTTATACCCCCCAAAACAAGCCGTAAATCCTTATCCGATGATCTTCCGGGCGAACTCCGCCGCCGCCTTCAGGTCCGCTTCATCCGGCTTTCCCTTGTGGATGCCCTTGAATTCGCCCTTGCAGTGGAATTCCCGCTGGTCCATGGGGATGCCCCGCTTGTCCGCTTCCGCCTTCACCTTTTTGTAGGTGGAGTTCAGCATGGCGGCTGATCCGAAGTTGACGATTTTTCCCACCTTGTTTTTATCCAGCCCCTGGACAAAGCTCCGCACCTCCGGATCGATGCTGAAGGCGTAATAGGAATTGCCCAGGAAAAGGATGTCCACGGGCTCCGTGATGGGCGCGCTGAGGGGCAGCGCCTCCGCGCCGACCGCGCTGGCGATGGCCTCGGACAGCCGCTTTGTATTCCCCGTCTTGGTGTAGTACCGAATTGCGATCTTCATTTTTATTCCCTCCATATTGTCTTTATGCATTTTTCTTTCGCGCTCCCGCCTCGCTCAGGATGGCGGAGCCGATGATCAGGCAGGCCCCGAGGATGTGTACCCAGGTCAGCGGCTCCCGGAGCAGCAGCGCGGAGAAAAGCAGCGCGGATACAGGATCGATATAGCTGAGCACGGCGATGGACTGTACGTCCAGCCCCTCCATGCTGCCGAAGTACAGGGCGTAGGCCAGGCCGGTGTGGATGATCCCCACTGCCAACAGCAGCAGCAGCGCGGCGGGCGTAAAGACTATTCCGCCAAAGCCGTCGGTCAGCAGCAGGTAGGGCAGCATGACGCCCCCGGCGGCCAGCAGCTGCACGGTGGTCTTTTGATAAGCGTCCACGCCCTGCGTCTTTTTGTTGGCGATGACCACGCCGGCATAGAGAGCCGCCGCGCCCAGCCCCAGCAGGATGCCCAGCGCATCCTGCCGCGGGGAGCCGCCGCCGTCCAGCACGCCGGAAATCAGGATCATCCCGAGGATGGAAACCAGGGCGCACAGGAGCTTCCGGCCCGTGAGCCGCTCCCGAAAAACGAAGGGGGAGAGCAGGATCACGATGGTGGGCTGCATGTAATAGCAAAGGGTGGCCACTGCCACGGTGGTATGGTTGTAGGCCTCAAAGAGCAGCATCCAGTTAAAGCCGATCATTGCGCCCGTCAAGGCCAGCCGCAGCAGCAGCCGCCTCGGCAGCGGCCTGCGCGCGCCCCCTCCCCGCAGATGGATAAAGCCCAGCAGGAACAGCCCGCCCAGGATCCCCCGGGCAAAGGCCAGAAAAGCGGAGGGGAGGGGAATGTGCCGCCGAAAAAAGCCGATGGTGCCGAAGATCAGCATGGAGGCGATGAACATGCCCAGCGATCCGCGGCCCTTTGTTCCGTTCCTCATAATCAGCCTGCTTTCCGGTTTTTCTGCCCTGCTGCGCGCCGGCTGTGGGCCTGCAAAAATCCGCCGTTTCCTCTCCCTGCCAATATACTTTGCTTGGCCGGGGCTGTCAATGGGCAGAATGCTCTTTTCCTGCATTTCCCCGGGAGAGGGCGGCGGATTGTAACGCTTTTTAATATTTTATGTTTATTTGGTTCCGGTCAGGGCCGTGCCGTTCACGTACAGGGTATAGCCGTTGCTGATCACGTTCTCCGCGTTGCCGGAGAAGGAGGTGATGGAGGTGTCGGCGGTCAGGGCCCAGGTGCTGGTCTCGTCCAGCGTCACATGGACGGTTCCGATTTCGGAGGAGACCGCGCTGCCCTTGGCATTGGTGATCTCGCCGCTGATGGCGCCTTCAAAGGCGCTGCCGTTGGAAAGGTTCAGGTTCAGGGTGGAATCATCACCCACCAGGATCATGCCCTGCAGCGCCTGCCCATCGGCGTTTAGCGTGGCGATGTTGGAGGCCCCGCTCCAGCCATCTCCGCAGACGGAGAGCAGCACGTCGCTGCCTTCGTTATTCAGCGTTACGCCGGAAAGGCTGATAACGGCGTTGGTGTTGGTCACGTGGAACATATGCCCGCTGAGGCTGGTCAGGCTGCCGCCGGTCATGGTAAAGGACGAGGTGCCGCTGTCGGCGTCGCCGCTCATGGACTGGTAGATCATGATGCTGTCCAGAAAGGTGGCGTTGCCGTTCATGGCGGTGTTGTTGGCCGTCAGATCGCAGTCGATCAGGGTAATGCTGTTTTTGCCCTCGATGCAAACGCCCTCGGACAGGTTGCTGATCAGCGTGGCGTTGCTGACGGTGATATCCGCGGTGGAATAGATGGCGGGGGAGCCCAGCCCGTTGGAGGTGTAGCTGCCGCCGTCCACCACCACGGTGCCGCCGCCGCGGTCCGTGCGGATGGGGGCGGAGGAGCCGCCGCTGGTTTCCACGGTCAGGTTATAGGCGTAGGTGGCGCCGCCGCCGGTGGTCATGATGCCGCCGGAGCCGTTGCCGGTGGTGGTGATAGTGGAATCGGAAATGATCACGGTGGTGCCGTCGCCGGCCGCGCCGTTCTGACCGCCGTTGCCGCCGTAGCTGAACACGCCGTTGGCGCCGTCGGCGTCGGAGGTGATGGCGGCGCTCGTGATGGTGGCGGTGGAACCGCCCATTACCAGCACGGCTGCGTTGAGCCCGTAAAAGTTGCAGTTGTCGCCGCCATTGGAATCGCCGGATTTGGTCACATCGATATTATCCAGCGTCACGTTCTCGGCGGTGTTCACGATCAGCGTGCTTACGTCCGCCGTATCGGAGGCGTAGACCTCGCCGGAAACAGACGCCGCTTCGGTGATTTCCGCCGCCGCGGTATATTCAAAAGAGGCTGTGCTTCCGCCTGGCGGGGTGCCGCCGCCGAAGCCGCCGCCCATGCCGCCGGAGGGCGGATCTCCGGGAGGATTGCCTTCAGGCGGGGTGCCCATTCCGCCGGAAGGGGGATCGCCGGGAGGATTGCCCTCGGCAAACGCGAAAGCGGTGGTCAAGACCAGCATCAAAGCAATCAGAACAGCAAGAAGCTTTTTCATCGTCGTTTCCTCCTCTGTCAGGGCCTTTTTCCTCCTGACAGGGATAGCTTATCAAAGAAAGTTTAAAGAAAGCTTAAAGCGGAAAGAAAAAACAGATCAATTTACCGGGCGAATGTCTTATCTTAAATGGATCTCGGGATTACAATTGATCGATCATCCGCAGCA
>CADAHU010000171.1 GCA_902787835.1 uncultured Eubacteriales bacterium | reverse complement strand
TAAAGGAGGCTTTGGAGCCATGACGGCGGAGACATTGATCGGGATTTTGATTCCCTTTGCGGGGACCAGCCTGGGGGCGGCCATGGTATTTGTGTTGCGGCGGAGCATATCGGAGCAGCTGCAGAAGATACTGACGGGGTTTGCGGCGGGGGTCATGGTGGCGGCCTCCTTCTGGAGCCTGCTGGAGCCGGCGCTGGAGAGCAGCGCGGCCATGGGAAGGCTCTCCTTCCTGCCCGCGGCGGCGGGCTTCCTGGTGGGCGTGGGCTTCCTGCTGCTGCTGGATGTGATAACGCCGCACATGCACTTTAACAACGAGGATGAGGGCCCGCGCTCCGGCCTGCGCAGGACCACCAAGCTGATCCTTGCCGTCACGCTGCACAACATCCCCGAGGGCATGGCGGTGGGCGTGGTGTACGCTGGTTTCCTTTCCGGCAACGCGGGCATCAGCGCGGCGGGCGCGCTGGCGCTGGCGCTGGGCATCGCCATCCAGAATTTCCCCGAGGGCGCCATCGTATCCATGCCGCTGCGGGCGGAGGGGATGGCCAAGGGCAAAACCTTCCTGTACGGCGTGCTCTCCGGCGTGGTGGAGCCCCTGGCCGCGGCGGTTACCATCCTGGCGGCCGGGACGGTGACGCCGGTGATGCCCTATCTGCTGGCCTTCGCCGCCGGGGCCATGATGTACGTGGTGGTGGAGGAGCTGATCCCGGAGATGTCCGAGGGCAGGCACTCCAACGCCGGCACCATCGCCTTCTCCCTGGGCTTCGTGGTGATGATGGCGCTGGATGTGGCGCTGGGATAAGAAACATTCTAAATACAATAAAACCTATTGACATAATAGGCAATAGGGCCTATACTGTTGCCAATCTGAAGGAGAAAGGAGGACGCGGGGATGGATCGCCGGATGCTGTGCTGTTGTTGCGGAGGTGTGTTTGCTGCGCCCTTCTTGTGATGGCCGCCTGTTGATCGGCGGCAAAGCAGGCGGCGCGGCGCGCCGCCTGCTTTTGTTTTTACAGGGAAGGGGAGAAGCCATGATCCGGATCGAGCACGCGGTAAAAACCTTTGCGGAGGGGGAGCAGGCGGTGCACGCCCTGCGGGATGTGAGCCTGCACGTGGAAAAGGGCGATATATACGGCATCGTGGGCTTTTCCGGCGCGGGCAAATCCACGCTGCTCCGCCTGGTCAACGGCCTGGAAAAGCCCGATCAGGGCAGCGTGACTGTGGCGGGTCAGGAGCTCTCCGCCCTGGATAAACGGGGCCTGATGCAGCTGCGCCGCAAGATCGGCATGGTGTTCCAGCAGTTTAACCTGCTGGAGGGCAAAACCGTGGGGCACAACGTATCCATGCCGCTGCTGCTGGCGGGCGCGCCGAAGGAGGAGATCCGGCAGCGGGTGCGGGAGGTGCTGCGGTTTGTGGAGCTGGAGGACAAGGAGAATGCGTACGTAAGCCAGCTCTCCGGCGGCCAGAAGCAGCGCGTGGGCATCGCCCGGGCCCTGGCCACCAGCCCGGATATTCTGCTGTGCGATGAGGCCACCTCCGCCCTGGATCCCCAGACCACGGAGGCCATCCTGCTTTTGCTGCGCCGGGTCAACCGGGAGATGGGCGTCACCATCCTGCTGATCACCCATCAGATGCAGGTGATCCAGATGATCTGCAACAAGGTGGCGGTGATGGAGTACGGGAAAATCGTGGAGGAGGGCCAGGTGCTGGAGGTGTTCGGCACGCCGCGGGAGGAGGTGACCCGGCGCTTCGTGCGCACGGTGATCAACGACCAGATCCCGGAAAAATTCCGCGCCGTGGTGCGCTTGGAAGAGCGCAATCAGCAGGTGGAGCTGCTCAAGTTTATCGGGGATCAGGTGCGGGAGCCGCTGATCGCCACCCTGTGCCGCATGGAGGGGCTGGAGGTCAATATCCTGGGCGCCACCATTCAGGAGCTGCAGGGCAGCGTGATGAGCGTTTTTATCCTGCAATTGATAGGAGAGGACGAAAGGATATTGCAGGCGGAGGAGCGCATTGATCAGGCGGGCGCGCTGCGCGAAAGGATGGTGATCCCGGCATGACGGCGGATTGGCAGGCGCGATTCAAGGAGATCTTTGGCATCAAATGGCCCAAGCTGCTGGAAAGCCTGGGGCAGACGGTGTATATGCTGGGCTGGGCGCTGCTGATCGGCGCGGTCATCGGCCTGGGGCTGGCGCTGCTGCTGGTGCTGTGCCGCAAAGGCGGGCTTAAGCAGAACCGGGTTGTATACGCCATCGTAAACACCTATGTGAACATCGTGCGTTCCATGCCATTTATCATTACCCTGGTGTTCGTGTTCCCGCTGATGCGGCTCATCGTTGGCAAAACCTACGGCTCCACCGCCATGCTGGTGCCGCTGGTGATCTACATCAGCCCCTATATGGCCAGGCTGATCGAAAATTCCCTGCTGGAGGTGAGCCCCGGCGTGATCGAGGCCGCCCTGGCCATGGGGGCCACCACCGGGCAGATCATCCGCCGCTTCCTGCTGCCGGAGGCACTCTCCTCCATTGTGCTCGCCATGACCACCGGCACGGTGGGCCTGCTGGGCGCCACCGCCATGGCGGGCTATGTGGGCGGCGGCGGCGTGGGCGATCTGGCGCTTACCTACGGCTATCAGCGGTATAATTTTCCGCTGCTGATATTGACCATCGTGATCCTGGTGCTCTTCGTGCAGCTATTGCAAATGCTGGGCAACCGCATCAGCGGCAGGCTGCGGCGGCACAGATAACGGCTTTCTTCCTCCGTCCGGAAGGAGGATCAGGCATAAAGACGCTTTGAAACGAAACCCTGTGTGTATGAAAGGAGAAAAAACATGAAGAAGCTGCTTTCCACCCTGCTGGTACTGGCGCTTGCGCTTTCCCTGGGCGACGTTGCCCTGGCCGAAGGGACGCTGATCCGCTATTCCAAATCCCAGGGCCCCTATACCGAGCTGTTTGAGGATGGCATCATCCCGATCCTGGAGGCCCAGGGCTACACCTTTGAGGTGGTGGAGGCCAGCGATCTGCTGGTGGCCGATAAAATGCTGGAGGCCGGCGATGTGGATGTGAACGTGGAACAGCACACCGCCTACATCGAAACCTACTTTAACGCCAACAACGACGGCCATCTGGTGGGCATCAGCCCCATCCCCACGGTGCCCGCGGGCCTGTATTCCGCCCGGCACACCAGCCTGGATGAGATCGCCGAGGGCATGACCATTGCCGTCACCAACGACGCCTCCAATACCGCCCGCTGCCTGCTGATTCTGCAGAAGATCGGCTGGATCACCTTTGATCCCGACGTGGATATCACCACCGTCACCGTGGATGACATCGTGGAGAACCCCTATAACCTGGAGATCGTGCCGGTGCTCAACACCACCATCCCCACCAGCCTGGAGGATTATGATTTTGGCCTGATCACCGGCTCCATCGTATGGAACGCCCGGGAGATCGTGGATCCGTCCAGCGCCCTGGCGCAGGAGGATATCCTGCCCCATCTGGTGCTGCAGGTGACCGTCAAGGAGCAGGACAAGGA
>CADAHU010000170.1 GCA_902787835.1 uncultured Eubacteriales bacterium | reverse complement strand
TTTGTTCGTCGATTCAAGTTGGTTCGCTCGTTGGGAGTCCAGAGGGCCGAAGGTCCTTTGGCGCAGGTCTGGGCGCGCGGAGCGCCCAGCGTCATCCCCATCAAATCTCAATTTGCAGATGATTTTATCAGCGCTTGGCATCAAAAACCCCGGCTCCAATGGGAGTCGGGGCGTTTTGTATCGTGCGGTCGATTACATCATGCTGCGGTAGAGCGCTTTGATCTCTTCCACGCTGGTATCGCGGGGGTTGCCGGGACGGCAGGCGTCGGCGTAGGCGCTGTCGGAGAGGAACTGCACGTCTTCTTCCTTCAGGATGCCCTTCAGATCGGCAGGAATGCCCACGTCGGCGGAGAGCTGCTTCACGGCGGCGATGGTGGCGGCGGCGGCGGCATCGTCGTCCATGGCGTCAATGCCGTCCACGCCCATGGCCTTGCCGACGGCGCGATAGCGCTTGCCGGCTACGGGCGCGTTGTACTCCAGGCCGAAGGGCAGGATGATGGCGCAGGCCACGCCGTGGGGCGTATCATAAAGCGCGGAGAGGCCGTGGGCCATGCTGTGCACGATGCCCAGACCCACGTTGCTGAAGCCCATGCCGGCGATGTACTGGCCCAGGGCCATGCCCTCGCGGCCGTCGGGATCGTTCTGCACGGCCTTGCGCAGGCTGTGGCTGATCAGCTTGATGGCTTCCAGGTGGAACATATCGCTGATGGCGCAGTGGCCCTTGGTGATGTAGCCCTCGATGGCGTGGGTCAGGGCGTCCATGCCGGTGGCGGCGGTCAGGCCCTTGGGCATGGTGCTCATCATATCGGGATCCACCACGGCCACCTCGGGGATGTCGTTCACATCCACGCAGACGAACTTGCGCTTCTTTTCCACATCCGTGATCACGTAGTTGATGGTCACCTCGGCGGCGGTGCCGGCGGTGGTGGGCACGGCGATGGTGAACACCGCGTGCTGCTTGGTGGGGGCTACGCCCTCCAGAGAGCGCACGTCGGCAAACTCGGGGTTGTTGATGATGATGCCGATGGCCTTGCTGGTATCCATGGCGCTGCCGCCGCCCACGGCCACGATGCAGTCGGCCGCAGCCTTTTTGAAGGCGGCCACGCCGGTCTGCACGTTCTCGATGGTGGGGTTGGCCTTGATATCGCTGTATACCTCGTAGGCAAAGCCCGCTTTGTCCAGCAGGTCGGTCACCTTCTTGGTGACGCCAAACTTGAGCAGATCGGGATCGGTGGCGACGAAGGCTTTTTTATAGCCGCGGGCGGTGAGCTCGGGGACGATGTTTTCGATGGCGCCGTGGCCATGGTAAGAGATGGGATTGAGTACGATACGATCAGCCATGGGAATCTCCTCCTTGTATTTTACAGATATTATTTATTTCTCTCCGCACCGCATATTATCCTGCCGATTGCGCAAATTTTGTGATGCGCGCCGTTTACATATGGCTTCCGTGGGCTGCGCCGCGCTTGTCAAAACGATCCATTTATTTTTGGCAGCGCCGGAACGATTGTAAAAAAACAGAAACAATAATTAACTGCCGCGGATTGGCTGGATATTGCGGCAAGGTCGTGCTATAATGATCGGCGATTGTCTATAATTGCCATCCGCGATCGGTTTGCGGCGGCCAACATGTCCTCCGGCCATCCCAACGGCGTCAGCCTGCGCAATCTGGCCAATGTGCCCTTCAGTATTCAGGCGGGGGTATGGGATTATTATACGGAGGGCGCGCTGCGCTGCGTGCGCGCGGCGGAATTTGAGCAGACGCTGAACTGGTATCATGCCATGCACGATTACGGCTATGCGCATCAGGTGCTGATCCGGGTGCCCACCGGGCACAACTATGATGATTATACGTATATCGATCTGGCAGAGGAGGCCCAAACCGAAGGCCTGGCGGAGGTGCTTGCCGATCCTACGGCGTATGCGCAGCCCAGGCGCATTCGGATTGGGCCGGCCCCTTGGCCGTGCCGCGGGTGTACCGGGCGTTGAATTCCATATTGATCTCCCGCAGCTCTTTGCGGCCGTCAATGTACGCCTGGTACATTTCGATGATCCCCGGGCTGCAGCCGTCGCACAGGCCGTCGATGTTCCCGATGGATTCGGCCACGATCCGCTCCCGCTCCTCCCGGGTGGTATCGGCAATCAGGATGCTTTTCATTTGAGTCCCTCCGCTCCTTGAATAACGGCCCTGCGCATCCCCGCGGGATCAATGGCGCTGGCCGTTCTCGGTCCTGTCGTATACGAACACTTCATGGATTTCTTCGCTGTAGCCTTCATAAAAACCGGTGGGCATCCCGGCGATGATCCGCGCGCCCCTGTTGTACAGAAGGAGGAGCTGCCCGCTGGCCTTGTCGAAGGTCAGACCCTCGATCTCGCCCTGCCGGATCACATCATCAAAGGTCTTTTCCAGGCTTACGATGCCTGTTTCTTTGCTTTCTGATGCCTCTATTCTGTACAGATGGTCCGGCGCGTCCGCGTCTGCGTCCCCATCATCGCTGGTTACGTACAGGCTTCCGTCAAAGTAAGCGACGCCCTGGATCCATTTCGGTCCCGGCTGCATCCATAATTTTCCCAGGTAATCGCCCGTATCCAGGTCGTACATATACAGGTATTCGCTGGATGTGTCGTCGATCCAGGAGCACATATAAACCGTCCGGGAATCGGGATCCACGGCGATGCCGCTGCATTCCATTTGCCCCGTATCGGCGCGGAAGGGAAATACCCGCTTGAGCTGCAGCGTGTCCCCGTCGTAAACCGCCACCTGGATGTTCCTGCCCGCGCCGTCCATAAAGTATTCCACGCCCAGGTACAATTCGTTATTGTATACGTCAATATCGCCGATGTGGTTGACCTCCAATGCGCAGCCCGCAAAGGGATCCGTGTTCTGTGCGATCAGGTTCCAAACGCCGTCATATTTTACCAGCATCGTGGAGCCGCTGACCCAGTAATATCCGCCCTCCGCGCATACGCCCTGCCTGCCGGCAACGGGCTGCGCCGCCGACAGTTCGTAATGATAAGCGGGCTCCGCCTTGGCGAGCAGAAAAAGCCAGGCGATCAGGCCGAGCAGCATGACGCTGATCCTTCGCATTTTTATCCTCCAATTTCCCGCTTGCGTTCACTCGTGCGGCTTTTTTTACTGAAGCTTCTGCTCCAGCGTATACAGCGCTTCCTCTGCCATGCCGTGGCGCAGCAGATACGCCTCCGCCGCGGCCTGCCAATCGACGCCCGCCAGGGATGCGCCCTTCTCCAGCCCGGCCACGGAGCGCATCATTTCCTTCACGTTTTTATCCGCGATCATAGCATATTTTTCCGTGCCCGGCTGGATGCCGTAGTAGTTCGTGTAGCTGATCATATAATCGGCCACCATTTGGTCTTCGCTCCAGCCCATCAGCATCTCCAGCAGCATGGCGGCAAAGCCCGCCCGGTCCTTGCCCTCCATGCAGTGCACCAGGTAGGGCGGCTCCTCGTTCGCCAGGAACGAAAAGCCCTTTACGATGCCCTCGCCGAATTCGCCGGAATCAAAATTGATGGGCAGGCCCA
>CADAHU010000169.1 GCA_902787835.1 uncultured Eubacteriales bacterium | reverse complement strand
GGGATGCCGATGTATATGTCCGCCTCTCCCGGCCCGGGGGATTGCAGCCCCTGCTGCACGGTAACGATGCTGCGCAGCACCTGCGTCTTCTCCTCGCTCACGTCAAAAACCCGCTGCAGCTCCGCGCAGGCGGCGTCCATATCCAGTCCCTTTTCCAGGTTGGCGTAGAGCAGCCGGGTGGGGCGGATGCCGGTCAGGCTGCCCCAGGGCGGGGCCATGCCGGTGATCTGCCGAAGCACCTGGTAAACGCCCAGCTTGGCCTGGCGGCGGCGCAGGCGCTTATCCACCACCGCGTCGCCGGTAACAGCCTCCCGGGTCTCGTGGGCGTGCGCGCCGTCGGTAACGCCCACGATGCGCAGGCCGTCTTTGATCTCCTCCGTGTGGGTGAAGGCGTATTCGCCGCCGGGCTCGTTGATCAGCAGGGTGATATTCCCCCAAAAGAGCCGCAGCACTTCGGCCATATCGCTGGCAAGCTCCGGGCAGGCGGTGTACAGGCTGACGGTTTTCATTCGATGTACCCGCTTTCCCCATGGCCGGGATGGATCCTGACGCCATGCAGCATGATCAGCCGGCGCAGCGATTGCCGCAGCTGCTCCCAGCTGCCGCCGGGCAGATCGGTGCGGCCAAAGCCGCCCACAAACAGCGTATCGCCGGTGAACAGCTCCTCCCCGCAGCGGTAGCATACCGATCCCGGCGTGTGGCCCGGGGTATGCAGCACCGTAAACTCCAGCCCGCCCAGGGAGATGACGTCGCCCTCCGCCGCCGTGGCCGTGGCGGGGATCCGGGTGGGCTTGGGGCTGCAGTTGATGCGCTCGTCGGTCATGGCGGCGGCGTCCAGGGCGTGCACGTAAATCGGCGCGCCCGCCACCGCCGGCAGGCCCAGAATGTGATCAAAATGCGCGTGGGTCAGCAGCACGCCGGCCACGGCCTGGCCCGCCAGCGCGCGCTCCAGGGCGGGGATATCGTCCCCGGGATCGATAACCACCAGGGGATCGCCCGGCTGCCGGCATACCAGGTAGCAGTTGGTCTGCAGCGGCCCCAGGGGCAGGGTTTGGATGTGCATACAAAGGCTCCTTAAAAGTTTTTTTCGCTGTCCAGCAGGATGGTCACCGGGCCGTCGTTGCACAGCTCCACCTGCATATCGGTGCGGAAAATGCCGGTCTCCACCGCCACGCCCTGCTCCCGCATGCGGTCGCATACCAGGCGGTACAGCGCGTCGGCGCGCTCCGGCGCTTCGGCCTGGGTGAACCCCGGGCGGTTCTGCCCCCGGGCGTCGCCCAGCAGGGTGAACTGGCTGACGCACAGCACCGCGCCGCCCACGTCCCGGAGGGCCCTGTTCATTTTGCCGTTTTCATCCTCAAAAACGCGCAGCTTGACGATCTTATCGGCCATATACAGGGCGTCCTTCTCCGTATCGCCGGCCTTGACGCCCAGCAGCGCCAGATACCCCTTTTCGATGCGGCCCACGGTTTCCCCGTTTACCCGCACCTGCGCGTGGGTCACGCGCTGGATCACTGCCCGCATGGCATATCCTCCCTTTGGATCCGGGTGACGGTCAGCACGCCGCCCGATACGGTAAAGCCCACGTCCAGCCCGGCAAAGGCCAGGCCGTACTGCTGATGGGGATCATCCTCATAGCCCGGGCGCGGGTCGCAGGCCAATACGCCCAGCAGCGCCGCGCGCTTGCCCTCCGGCACCGCCTGCAGCAGGGCATCGTCGCAGCGCACCTCCAGGCGGTGCTCTATTGTATCGGCGGTGTAGCCCGGCAGCGCCTCGGGATGGCAGTCGCTGTAGGGGATATAGGGCTTGATATCAAAGATCGGCGTGCCGTCCAGCAGGTCCGCCCCGGCCACCCGGAGCATGGGGCCGTCCTCGCCTGTCTCCACGCCGATCAGCCGCACGCAGCTGAGCCCCAGCCCGTTGGGCCGGTAAGGCGCGCGGCTGGCAAATACGCCCACCCGCCGGTTGCCGCCCAGCCGCGGCGGGCGCACCGTGGGCCGGAAATCCCGGATCAGCGCCTGGGAAAACTGCCAGATCAACCACAGGTGGGAGAAGCCCCCGATCTCCCGCAGCGCCTCCGGTCGGCGGTAGGGCGGCTCGAATACCACCAGCGCTTCCAATTCGCCCACCAGCCCGCTCTGCCGGGGAATGCCGAATTTTTGCGAAAAATCGCTGCGGATATGCGCCACCGGCGCGATTTCAAACCGCTGCATGCCCGCCTCCTGGGTCCGTTTTTTCCATTGTACCATACTTTGCGCCGCCGCCGCAAATTTTTGATTGAAAAACCCCGCGATCCATGGTAGTATATATGCAGAAACGAGGTATAAAGCGTATGAACATCCGTAAATCCGCCGAAGATTATTTGGAACAGATTTTAATGATCCAGGAACAGAAGGGCACCGTGCGCTCCATCGATATCGCCCTGGGCCTGGGGGTCACCAAGCCCTCGGTGAGCGTGGCCATGAAACGCCTGCGGGAGAACGGCTACATCCTGATGGACGACAACAACCTGATCACCCTGACGGAGAGCGGCGAGGAGATCGCCCGCAACATTTACGACCGCCATAAAACGCTGACCCGCTGCCTGCTGCTGCTGGGCGTGGAGGAGCCCATGGCCCGGGAGGACGCCTGCAAGCTGGAGCACGATATCAGCCAGACCACCTTCGAGGCGCTGAAAAATTACCTTGCCAGCCACGGCGAATAACCGCGGCTTTGCAGAAAATAGGAAAGGGGAAACAAAACAGATGAAAAAACTGACAATGCTGCTGCTTGTGATCGCGCTGGTGTTCTCCGCCGCCCTGGCGGAACCGCTCAGCAAGAGCGCTCTCTTCGGCAGCTGGAGCGACAGCAACTATACCAACGAGACCATTGGCCTGGGCTTTACCGTGGGCGACTGGCACCTGTACAGCCAGGAGGAGATCATGGCGGCCAACCAGTGGCAGGATATCGTTACGGACGAGCAGGTGGCCGAGATGGTCGCCTCCGCCCAGCAGTTCATGATCATGCAGGCGGAGCGCGCCGATAAGCTGCAGAACGTGAACATCGGCATGCAGGATATGTCCGAGTACGCCGCGATGATCCCTTATCTTGATATGGACGAGTTTGTGGGCATCCAGGTGAGCCAGGTAAAGACGGCGCTGGAAGGCATGAGCGTTACGGATTTCCAGGCCGAACAGGGCGTCTATACCGTGGGCGATGAGGAGTGGCACGGCTTTACCGGCAGCTACACCCTGATGGGGATCCCCATGCATGTGCGCCAGGCCTATGTTTTCCGGGATACCTACCTGGTGATCATTACCGCCACCACCGCCCTGGAGGATAACACCGGCGATATCTACGCCCGGTTCTACGCCATCTGATTATATGGCGTTTGAAAACTGAAATTGGGAGGGGAAACGTTAGGGCCTCCGCGGCCCTAAGTCCCGGGGCCTTCCGGCCCGCTTTCAGCTGAAAACCATCCCAAGGGATGCTTTTCCGGGCGCTTCGAGCCCTGCGCCAGGAGATTTCATCTCCTGGACCTCGGCGGGCGATGAGGCAAACGG
>CADAHU010000168.1 GCA_902787835.1 uncultured Eubacteriales bacterium | reverse complement strand
AGCGCACCGCTGAACAAGAGAAAAATCCGGAAAAATCAAACGAGCTTGATTTTTCCGGATTTTTCTCTTGTTCTTTTTGCCCGGGAACTCGCTTGGCGATTTAACCAAGCTGGCGGAAACAAGTTTGTTTTTTAATTCAAGCTGGTTCGCCCGTTGGGATTCCAAAGGGCCGAAGGTCCTTTGGCGCAGGTCTGGGCGCGCGGAGCGCCCAGCGTCATCCCCATCAAATCCCACTTTGCCCCTTTACCGCCGATCATTCAGGTAGCGTGCGTAATCGGCCAGGTTCTCCAGGGTGCGGCCGCAGCCCACGGCCACGCAGACCCGGGGATTCTCCGCCACACGGCTCTTGACCTTGAGGGCGGTGGTCAGGGCGTCCGCCAGGCCGGTGAGGCGCGCGCCGCCGCCGGTCAGGGTGATGCCGGTGTCGAATACGTCGGCGGCCAGCTCCGCGGGGGTATGCTCCAGCACGCCGTGGATGGCCTCGATCAGCCCGGTCAGCGGATCATCGATGGCCTCGAAAATCTCATCGGAGGTGATGCGCATCAGCTTGGGCAGGCCGCTGATCAGATTGCGGCCCGTTACATCCAGGTACATCTGCTCCCGCTGGGGCATGGCGCTGCCGATGGTGGTTTTGAGCTCCTCGGCGGTCATCTCGCCCACCAGCAGGTTATACTTGCGCCGCAGGTAGCGGATGATGGCATCGTCAAAATGATCGCCGCCCAGCTTGACGGCGTCGCTGACCACCACCCGGCCATCGGAAAGCACGGCGATATCGGTCATGCCCGCGCCGATATCCACCACCATGGTGCCGTACACCTCGTTGATATTCAGATCAGCGCCGATGGCCGCGGCCACGGGGCGATCCAGCAGCTGGGTGCGGCGTACGCCGGCCTCAAACATCACGGCGGAAATATTGCGCTTCTCGTTCTCATTGATGCCCGAGGGCAGCGAAAGCACCGCACGGGGGCGCGAGAACATGCGCTTGCCGATCACCTGCACCACAAAATGATGCAGCATGCTGCTGGTCAATTCAAAATCGGCCACCGATCCCTCCCGCAGCGGACGGATGGCCATGATCCCGCTGGGCGTGCGCCCGATCATATCATGCGCCTCCGTGCCGATGGCGCGGATCACCCGGGTGTCGCGCTCGATGGCCACCACGGCGGGCTCATCCAGCACAATGCCCCGGTTCCTGGCATAGATCACCACATTGGATGTTCCAAGATCAATGCCGATGTCTGACACAGATGCCATAGGTACGTTTCTCCTTCGTTGCTCAATCCGTATACTTGTATTCTACACGGATGCGTGTTTTCCTCTATTTTCAGCAAACATTTGGTATTTGATTACCACTTTTTATGCTTAAACAGGCTTGATCTTCTTTTCCGCCTCCACTTTTTCGGCTTTTTCCGCCATAAATCGACGCCGTGTGGCCTCGCCGCCCAGCAAATGCCGGATGGCCTTATGATACTGCAATTGCCCGCGCACGCGCTCGTACAGCGCGCGGTCCAGCGCCCGGAGCCGCACCGTCAGCTCCCGATGGGCCAGGCTTTTGCTGATGCCAAAGCGACGGGCCGTGCCGCGCACGGTATCGCCGGTACCGGCCAGGTATTTTCCCATCTCCAGGCACCGGCGCGCCGCGTCCTCCCCCATGCCCGCTTCCCCCTTCCGCTGTTTTTACAACAGCGTATGCGGGGAGCAAAGCAGGTATTACTTCTCTTCCTCCGGCACCCACAGCGTTCTCCGGCCCAGCACATCCACAATGGAGATGGCCGCCTGACCGCGCAGCAGCGGCAGCTCCAGCAGCGTCCGCAGCGCCGGGGTCTGCTTGCGGCGGGCGTTTGATACATACACCTTGTACGCGCCGTCCCGCAGGAAGCCCACCGACCACTGATCGATGGCGTCCAGGCCCTCCACCCGAAGGCCCGCCGGCGTAAAGCGCGTGCCCTCCGGGAAGGCCAGATCGGGTTCATAGTTTTGCAGCTCGATCTCGTAATACCCGATGCCGGGCACCAGATCGGCCTCCAGGCGCGCGCCCGTATGGGTAAAGGGCACGCGCACCTCCAGCGTGGTATCCAGCAGCCGCTTTCGGCAAACCGATATGGCATGGGGGCTCAGATCCACGCCCAGGAAGCGGCAGTCGTTCTCCGCCGCCGCCATCAGCGTGGTGCCCGAGCCGCAGCACAGATCGGCCACGATATCCCCGGGCCGGGTGCAGCAGCGCACAATGCGGTTGAGCAGCGCCAGTGGCTTCTGGGTATCATAGCCCGTCCGCTGGGGATCCTTCTGCTGCAGATGGCTCACATCGGCCCAAACATCATCGGGATAGGCCGGCTCATCATCATAATAGGTATAGATCTTGCCGCCCGCGCGGATGGTGCGGCAGGGACGCCCCTGGGCATCCACCGTGCGGCGCATATGGTTGCTGCGGGTATCCCGCCGGGGCACCGCCACCCGGGTGATATCAAAATACAGCTGGCGGGACTTGGCGTAAAACAGGATCACATCATGCTTCCGGCTGAAATGCCGCTTGGAGCGGCCGCCGCTCTGATAGGCCCAGATGATCTCATTGATAAAGTTGGATTCCTTAAAGATCTGATCGCACAGGATGCGGGCATGGGCGCTCATGCGGCTGTCCAGGTGCAAAAACAGCGCGCCGGTATCGCTGAGCAGGTCATATGCCCGCTCCAGCAGCCCGCGCAGCAGCGCCAGGTATTGGGCCTGCCCGCCGGGGAAGGAATCGCTGTACGCGCCCAGGGTCAGGTATTGCTTGCCCTCGGCCCAGCCGGATTCTCCCACGCGCATGCGGAAATTGAACTCATCCCCCGTAAAAAAGGGCGGATCCAGATACACGCACTGCACCCGGCCCTGATAGGCCGACAGATCCACCGTGCGCGCGTCGCCCTGCAGCAGAACGCCGCCGGCGCGGTCGCCCACGATCTGCTCCCGGTCTCCATCGATCTGACGCCAGATCATGCCCTTCCTCCTTTACCATTCCCGCAAACACTCAAAATAACGGCTCAGCGCCCTGAGATATTCCCGGTGCTCCGGGCAGCCGCAGAGAATGCGCGCGCCCTCCAGCACCGCCTTGCCAAAATCCTTCCGCATGCCGCGGATGCCCTGCTCGCTGAGCGGGCACACCGCGTAGGCCCGGGGATCCACCCGCACCCGCAGCCGCTCCTCCCCGTCCCGGGTGATCAGCACCGGCGTCAGGGGAAAAATACGGCAGCTCAGCGGCCGGAGCGCGCGATCGCAAATGCCGTCGCAGGTCAAAAGCCACATTCCCGGCAGCACCGCGTCGTCCCGCCGCAGGCGGAACCCCGGCGGCAGCGGATCATAGAGCGCTTCCTCTTCCGGGAACAGCAGCATGCCGCCCTGGCCGTCCTCATCGCTTTGGCAGCACGCGCCGCCGCAGGCCCTGCCGCAATCCGCGCGCAGGGGCGTTACATCGGCCAGCAGCTCCCGGGCCTGCACCACGGCTTCCAGCGCGTTCATCGGTCGATCCTCCAATTACTGTTCCTATGATTATACCATACCCGCCCCGCAAATGCAATCACAGCCCAAACGACGCGGAAAGCGCTTTTGCCCAAACGACGCGGAAAGCGCTTTT
>CADAHU010000167.1 GCA_902787835.1 uncultured Eubacteriales bacterium | reverse complement strand
CGCCGTCAATGAGAAGAGACTTTGCCCGCCCTCGAGGGGGAGATCCTCCCTGCCTTTGGCAGGCGCAAGCGAACCGCCTGCGGGCGTCAGGATGACACATGCGGGAGTGGGGCTGGATGGTATTAAACAACTTGAATCAAGCCCGGCAGCAAAATGGTCCACGCCTTTGGCGGACGCAAGCGAATACAGGCTCCGGATGACAGCGTTTAGGAAGAAGAAACTTTTTTCCGTCCGTTCGGCTTAAGCCGTCTAGCGAGTTCCCGGGCAACCAGAACACAGGAAAAATCCAGCAAAACCAAGCTTGCTCGGTTTTGCTGGATTTTTCCTGTGTTCAGCGGTGCGCTTTGCGCACCGCGTGGCCAGCTTTGCTGGCCTTGCCCGGGGCCTTCCGGTCCGCCCTCCGCTGAAAACCGGCCCAAGGGCAGGCTTTCCGGGCGCTACGGGCCTGGGAACGGTTGCAGGCGTTAAAGCCTGTTGGCGGAAAACCACGCAGCATTTACGGCGACAAAGCAGGTTTTCTGCTTCTCTTTTGACTCAAAAGAGAAGCGTACCCCCCTCCTCGCCAAATCCTAATTTGCAAATTATACGATCAGTCGTTATCCAGCGCTTCCAGTCCCTTCCGGGCCACGGGCTTGCTGTCGCCGTGGCGGACAAGGAGCATGGTAACGAAGGCCAGGGCCACGAATACGGTGGCGTAGGGGAACAGGGTGGTCATGCCGGCCCGGTCCATCAGCGCGCCGCTCAGGTAGGGCGTAATGGTCTGGGCGGCCATGCTGGCGGTGTAGTAATACCCGGTGTAGCGGCCGATATCGCCGCCCCGGCACATTTCCACCACCATGGGGAAGCTGTTTACGTTAATGGTGGCCCAGGCGATGCCGGCCAGGGCGAACATGGCGTTCATCAGCAGCGGACTGCTGTCGGCGCGCAGGAAGGAGGCCGTGAGGAAGGCAGCCGTCAGCATCACCACGCCGGCCAGAATGGTCTTTTTGCGGCCCACCTTGCTGGCAATGATGCCCACGGGCAGATAGCTGATGATAGCCGCCGCCTGGGCGATGATCAGCGTCATATTGAAATCGCGGCTCAGCACCTTATCGGCGTATACGCTGTATTTGCTGGTCACGGCGTTATAGCCCATGAACCACAGCACAATGGAAAGCAGGATGAAAATCATGCTGCGCTTTTCGGCGGCGCCCAGCTTGCGGCTGCCCTTCTCCTGGGCTGCGTCCTCCTCGATAATGCCGTACCGGGCGCTCTCCTGGCGCATTTCCCCGGCCCATTTTTTCTCCCGCACAGTGAGCATAAAGATGCCCAGGGAGATCAGCATCAGCCCGGCCACAATGGCAAAGAAGGAGCGGTAGGGCATCAGCGCGTTTTTGGCTGCGCCGGTGGCGAACACCATGCCCAGCACCAGGATGATGATGCCGCCCGCGCTGCCCATCAGGTTGATGATGGCGTTGCCCTTGCTGCGCAGGGGCTTCATGGTCACGTCAGGCATCAGCGCCACGGCGGGGCTGCGGAAGGTTGACATGGCGATGAGCAGCAGCAGCAGGATACCGATGAACAGGTACAGCGGCGTGCGGTTGGCGGCGGTCTGCGCATGGGCGTAGGCCTGCCGCGCCGGGGTCACATAGGCGGTGTATTCCGGGGTGTCCAGCGTCATGCCCAGGAACTGCTCCCGGCTGATGGCCGTCACGCCCTCCCCGGCGGTATCGGCCAGCACGTAGCGCTCGCCCTCCGGGGTCATAAGCGCCGCGTCGTATTCAAAATCGTACAGCGTGGTCAGCGCCTCGGGGGTATCCAGATCCCGGACCGCGCTCAGGCTCTTGAGCTGCAGTCCATCTGCCCAGCTCAGGGCAAAGAGCAGCACCGCCGCCGCCACCGTGCCAAAGAGGATAAAGGGCGTGCGCCGGCCCAGGCCGCTGCGGCATTTATCGGAGATCGCGCCGAACAGCGGCAGCATAAACAGCGCCAGGATGTTGTCCAGCGCCATGATGATGCCGCTGTTGGCCTGGTTCATGCCGAATTTATCGGTGAGGATCTTGGGGACCAGGGCATCGTAGGCCTGCCAGAAGGCGCAGATCAGGAAAAAGGCGAAGCCCACCAGCAGCGTGCGCTTATAGGACAGCTTCATGCGTATCCCTCCGTACATATTTATAATGGATATCCGTCGGATCCATTGTACGACATTTTTTATCGGATTGCAATAAAAACCGCCGCGCGGGTGCGCGGCGGCGGGGTAAAAACGCGGATTACTGATTGGCGCCCTCGGGAGCGAACCAGCGGATCTGGGTAGCGCCGGTGATGGTATCGGGATTGGCGAACTCGATGTTCGCGGTCTCGATGGACAGGCCGGTGTGCTCAGACTGGCCGGGAAACTCGATGATCAGGCCGCTGGCGGTCTCCGCCCAGATGCGCATATGATTGTCGACTTCTTCCTCGGTCACGGTGCGGGTGATGACATAGGGGTTGTTGTCGTTCTCGGAGCCCAGGGTGTGCAGGGGGGTGGCGGCATAGTTGGGGCTCTGCCAGCCCGAATCCAGATCGGTCAGGTAGATGCCAACGATGTCCTCACCGGTGGTGTTCCACAGGGTATAGGTGCCGGTGTTGCCGCCATGGGTGCCGGCATACTGCGCATGGGCAGCCTTCGCGGCAGAGATGATGGCCTTCACGTAGTTGGGGGTATCGGCCAGGGTAGCGCCGGTCACGACGTCGGCAAAGCCTTCCACGTCAACGGCAGCTTCCAGCTGAGCGATGGTCTTGCCCACCACGAACGCCTCGATGGCGTCATAGTTGGCGGCGATCTGAACCTTGGAGCCAGCGCGCTGCATGTTCAGGCTGTACAGGTCGCTGTTCACGCGCTTGGAGCCTAGCACGGTGACGGCGCCGGTTTCGGCGTTGGTCTGGCTGATGGTCTCTTCGCCAATGGGCACGCCCACGGCAGCCACGTCTTCACGGTCGCCCAGGAACTGGAATTCATCGATCTTGGCCAGGATGATGGTATCGCCCTGCACCACGGCGGTAACAACGCCGAAGCCATGGCCATGGATGTAGCAAACGACCTGGCCCAGCTTGGGAGCGGGGGTTTCGGCTGCTTCTTCGGCGAAGGCAGCGGTGGCGGCCAGCATCATCATGATGGCCAGCAGGATGGCGGTGATTTTCTTCATAATGTAAGAAAACCTCCTTCTATAGTATTTTGGGTCATACCCTGTCCATATTATACAATAAAAATACAGCAGACGCAATATATCAGACAAATTATCAACATTAATTCATCTGCCGTTTCCCGATCCATGAAGCGGGAGCCCGCAGCAACGGAGCGAAGGGGCATATACGGATCAATTTGGCAGCATTCCCACCGAACATTACAACAAATGCACAAATGCGCCCTGCAATGTTTGTGGATTTTAGAACTGGTTTTTTTTCGTATCATCCCGTATAATAAGAGCATAAAAAGCCGATCGGGCGAAATAAACCCTGCGATTACGCAAAGGAGGATTTTTTCATGGCAAGCCTGTCCCTCAAACACATTTACAAGATCTATGCTGGCGGCGTTACCGCTGTAAGCGACTTCTGCCTGGAGATCGCTGACAAGGAATTCATCGTGCTGGTCGGCCCCTC
>CADAHU010000166.1 GCA_902787835.1 uncultured Eubacteriales bacterium | reverse complement strand
ATATAATCGGAATTGTCAAGCAGGATCTCATCACCGGGCTTCACTTTCCGCAGGGTTTCATCCAGATCGCTCATGCCATAGCATTCGCCGATGGTCACGATGCCGCCTTCGCTGTCGTTAAAGCGCATCATCTTGTCCATGAGCAGGGCGGCTCCCTGGGCGTCCCCGGTTTGGAAGATCATCGAAAGGCCTTCCAGATACAGGTTGTCCCCCAGCGGCAGCGTTTCCAATTCCAGATAAGCCCCGTCGCCCTTGACCGCCTGCTTTTTATAGGAATCGTCCACGCCGTTCTGGCCGTCCTCGGCATCCCGTTTCTCCGTTTTCTCAGTCAGGTGCACGGACTTTACTTTGGTACGGAAATAGATGCGATCCTTGGAAGCGCTGCTTTGGGGATCGGCCCCGGCATAGCCCGGCTTGGTCCAAAAATCAGTGAAATAGGTGGGGTCAAGGCCTCTCATGGCAGGCAGCAGCACCGGCAGCGCACCGGGATCAATGACACCCTTGGCTTCCATGTACCAGGCCAGGGGCGGGAAGCCCATCCTCGTCAGCTCTCGCAGCATATCCGCTTCGTCCTTGTTCAGTTCCTTGTAGGGATCGCCGCTGCCGCCCGCATCCAGGGCATCCAGGATTTTGGCGAAAGCGTTGCGCAGTACTCGCTGGCCCTGCACGTGCATGGTGATGGTGTTGGGCAGGCTGACAGGAGAACCGATCACGAAAGGCGCGGCCCCGTCCCAGGCGGAAGTGTTTTCGATGCAGGCCATCGATTTATAGCCGCCGCCGCTACCGCCATATACATAGCCGTAGGGCCGCTGATCCGTGCCATAGATTTCCATGGCCTTCATCCGGGAGAATTCCGCCGCCGCCGCGGAGGACTGCCAGGTCAGCTTATCGTCCCGTTTTCCGCCGAACTGGGAATGGGAGCCCATGTTTGTTTCCACATAGTAAGCGCCGCATTTGAGCGCGAAGCCGATGCGGTCTTCCGTGCCGGTGTGTCCCAGGGAAGCCACTTCCTCATCCGGCCCGGGGAAGGGAGACAGATACTGCTGGAACCGGCCTTCATACCGGTCGGCAGGCGGGAAGCAGAAGGAGAACTTTACGTCCGTTCCCTCAAAATACCCATGCAGATAACGGAAGGGAATGGTTTCGCCGCCCGGCAGATGCCGCTCCCGCCATTCATCCTGGTCGATCACCGGATGCTGGAAGCGGGCGTCCTGTTTGGGGTCATAGATCGTCTTGGCCATGTTGATTCCTCCTCAAACCATGTTGTTTTGTTTTCGCTTTGTCGGTTTGCGCTGAGACTAAAACACTTCATAGCTGTACGCGCCTGCTTTTACCTGATGCGTTTCACCGCCCGGCAGGATGATTTCAGCGGGAACAGGGACGGTGAATTCAAAATGGAGCCGATGATCGGCATAGCGCCATCCGCTGCGGATCTCGCCCACGGGAGACAGCCACTTTGCCTTCGCCCAGCCCAAGGAAGGATGCGGACAGGGCCGGATGGTCAGCTTGCCCGCCTCCAATTGGATGCCGAACACGCCGCCCATCAGCCAGCCGCAGATGGCCCCATAGGCATAATGGTTGAGGGATTGGTGCACCGTGCCGTCGGGCCGCACGCCGTCCCAGGTTTCCCAGATGGTGGTAGCGCCTTTTTTGACAGCGTAAAGCCAGCCGGGGCAGCTCTCCTGGAGCAGCAGACGATAGGCGGTATCGACGTGCCCGTAATCAGCCAGCACCCGGCACAGATCCGGCGTGGACAGGAAGCCGGTGTTCAGGTGATACCCGTTTTTGATCACCAGCTCGTTCAGCGCGTCCGCCGCCTGTTGGTTTTCTTCTCCATTCAGCAATCCAAAGGCAATGGGCCGCACATACTGGCATTGGCGGTCAGAGGTGATTTTACCGCCGTCCGTGCAGGTAAAACGGAAGGCTTTCTTCGCGTTTTCGGCGATGTGCGCAAAGCGCGCGGCGTCCTTGGGCTTTCCCAGGATTTCAGCGATCCGGGACAGCAGGGAAGCGGAACGGAAGTAATAGGCCGTCGCCATGTCCGGCACGCCCTCCATCATGTTTTTCCGCATTTCCTCCGGCATCACATGGCCCGGCTCCAGCCATTCTCCCCAATGGAAGCCCGTGTCGATCAGGAATTCTTTCCAGGGGTTCGCTTCGTTCCGGGGCCGGGTCTCCTTCGCGCGGTTTTCGCAGAAGGACAGCCAGCCGGTCATCATCCCATAGTTTTCTTTTAGAATCGTTTTGTCCCCATAGGCCTGATACAGCGCCCAGGGCACCAGAATGCAGGCATCGCCCCAGCCCGCGCTGCCCTGGAGCATCAGGGCGATCTGGTCGCGCTTATCGTTGATGGGGGCGATGTTGGCCACCAGGCCGTTTTCCTCCTGGGCCAGGCGGCATTCGCCCAGCCACTTGCGCAGGATGGGATAACAGTCCGCCAGATATACGGCGGTGGGGGCGAACAGCCCGGCGTCGCCCGTCCAGCCCGCCCGCTCCCGGGTGGGGCAGTCGGTGGGAATATCGCAGAAATTGGACTTCATGCTCCACAGGCTGTTGTGGAACAGCTGGTTCACGTCGGCGCTGCCACATTCAAAGAAGCCCGCCTGGGGCATATAGGAATACACGGCGATGGCGGTGAACTGGGCGTCTGACAGATCAATCTCCGTTTCCACCCTGGCATAGCGGAAGCCCATGATGGTGAAGCTGGGCTTGTATTCGTTCAGGCCGTCCTTGCAGATATATTCGATTTTCTGCGGAACACCGGGACGCTGATCACGGAAGTCCGCGGCATAATTAGCCTGGGTGAAATTGCCGTTTTCATCCAGTGTTTCCCCGTGCCAGAGGGTGATTTTCTGGCCCGCTTTCGCGATCAGACGCAGTTCGGTATAGCCCGCCAGATTCTGCTCAAAGTCGATCACGGTTTCGCCGTTGGGCGTTTTTATGAGCTTGCCGGGGAAGCGCTCCTGCTCCAGTATGGGCACGCTTTCGGTGGGAGCCAGATGGGCAAAGCCGAAGTCCCGCACAGTCACGCCGTGCCAACCGGAAATCGCTTCCAGCCGCGCGTCATAATTCTCCCCGATTTCCAGGTCGTTTTCCCGGATCGGCCCCTGCTGGGAGGCTTCCCAATACTCATCGCTCAAAAGAACAGGCTGCCCGTTCATTTCCAGCTGGCAGAGCAAAGCGATGTCGAAGCCGCAATAGTTACGCAGCCCGTCCACGCCCACGCCGCCACGATACCAGCCGTCGCCCAGAATAACGGTCAGTTCGTTTTCGCCCGCTTTCAGCAGCTCGGTCACATCGTAGCACTGCACGGTCAGGCGTTTGCTGTAATCCCCGGCGCCGGGAGCCAGCACAAAATCGCCCACCCGCTGTCCGTTCAGATAAGCGGCATACAAGCCGTGGCAGGTAATATACAGGCATGCGCTGCCGGGCGTTTTTGTGGTGAACCGTCTGCGCAGATAGGATGCGGGCTGCTTTTCTTCCGCGTCATGGGGCAATTCCGGGTCGATCCATTTTGCCTGCCAGGCGGGCAGAGCAGCGTTTCTGATCATCCTGTCAAAACCTCCCATGAGGCTGTTTTGTATCAGCCATTCTTAAACGGCGTGTCAATTCAATTGAATCGTCTGTAAATCGTCCTGGGGCGGCTTTTCCCCCACCGCTTCTTCCTGTTCCTCCTCCAGGCTTCCGTCAAACTTGCGGAAGCGCTT
>CADAHU010000165.1 GCA_902787835.1 uncultured Eubacteriales bacterium | reverse complement strand
GCACCGCGCGGCCAGCAAAGCTGGCCTTGCCCGGGGCCTTCCGGCCCGCCCTCCGCTGAAAACCGGCCCAAGGGCAGGTTTTCCGGGCGCTACGGGCCCAGGAACGGGGACGGGCGTTAAAGCCTGTTGGCGGAAAATCCCGCAGCATTTACGGCGACAAACGCAGCTTTCTTCGGTTCCTTCTTGGGCTCCAAGAAGGAACGCCCTCGTTCGTACCCCTACCCCGTCAAATTCCAATTTACTTGTCTACTATTGATTGAAAACAGTATTAGCAGAAACGCAGAACCCGTTTTCCATTAAACCGTCGTGCGCAGCCGGGATGCCACGCGCTCCAGCACGGGCAGCATTTCATCCAGCTTGATCAGCTCCATGCTGCCGTAATCCATATCCAGAACCCGCTCCCACAGGAAGCGCGCCGCCTCCACCACCTGGGTCACGTCGTGGGCCACGGTGCGGTCCTGGGCTGCGCACTGCACGATGGTCTCGCACAGCTCATCTCCAAAGGCGGTGAACGCCTCGAACACCACATCCTCGATCCGCGGGCGGGAGATATGGGCCGCGCCGGTCTCGTTGAGGATCAGCATCAGGTTTTCCAGCTCCGGCTTGAACAGCTGCCGCTGGCTCTGCCGCATGGCGCCGTCCATGACCAGCCCCTCGCCCCGCATGCGCAGGCGCAGGGTGACCAGCAGCCATTCCTCCTCCTCGGGGCGGAAGGGCTGGGCCCAGTACAGCAGGGAGTTGAGCTTTTCCCGGGTGGAGGTCACGCGGGTCTGGCGGTAGCGGTCAAAGCTCTCCTGCACCTTGCTTTCGCAGATGGCCTGCAGCACCGCCAGCTTGGAATCAAAATAATGGTAAAAGCTGCCCTTGCTGCAGTTCAGCTCGCTGAGGATGTCATCCACCGTGGTTTCCAGATATCCCTTCTTGCAGAAAAGCTCCCGGGCGGCATCCACGATGGCCTGCCGACGCACTTCTCCCTTTCGCATGGAGATCAATCCTCCTTTTTTCCGCTCTCGGTATAGACGCGCACCTGCTCTGCGTAGGGTTTGTAGTAGGAGGACCGGATCAGCTCGCGCTTGAACTCCGCCCCATCCCGGTAGAACACGCGGTACGTATTGTATTTATAGCCCTCCCGGCCCTTAACGATGATCTCCTCGGTGCCGGCAGGATGCTCCTCATCCGCCAGGGCATATTCCGGCTTTTTGGGGGTGGGGCTGGGGATGGGCTCCTCGCTGAGCGCGGTCTCCAGAGTGATGGTCAGCCCCTCCTCCAGCGCCATGCCGTAAATCTCCACCGTGCACAGGCAGGGATGGCTGGTATTGACGGCGGAGACCACCGCGCGGATATAAATAGGATAGGACGATGTATTCTGGATCTTGAGATCCAGGCTTTCGGACAGGCTCTGGAAGTTCTGCCAGTCCACCGTGGCGTCCCGGCCGGGCTCCACATAGGCGCTGGGCCAGGCGTGGGGGGTGGAGGTAATGATCTTCATATTGGCCATCACCGCGGCGTTGAACAGCGTGGAGGATACCTGGCACACGCCGCCGCCGGCCTCCTCATAGCTGCGGCCCTGGGCAATGGCGCCGGCCATCAGATAGCCCTTGTCCACCGTGCGGCGGCCCGTGACCTCGTTAAAGGAAAGGGTCTTTCCGCTGGGCACCACCGTGCCGTTGAGCGCCAGGCAGGCCAATTCGATATTCTTGTTGCGGCTGCGGTCCGGCAGGGTATCGGTGGAGTAGCTGGCGATCAGGCCGTAATTCTGCTGCAGCTGGGCCACGGTTACGGCGGGCTGCTGGGGATGGGTGCTCAGGGTGATATTGCCGTTGTAATCCCGGGCGTCCAGGCGCTGGGTGATGGCGGCGTAAATCTCCTCGCTGGTCAGCACGGTGCCGCTCTGCTCGGCGGCGTACTGGAAGGAGCGGTTGTCAAAATCAAAGGTGGTTACCGTGGCGTCCCGGGGCGCGATGGACACCCAGGAGGACAGTCTGTCGGACAATTCCCGCACGGTGGCCTTATCATAGGTCACCTGGGTATACAGGTAGGCCCCGCTGCGGCCCGCCTCGCGCACCGCCTGGCTGCGGTATTCAAAGGGGCTCAGCCCGCTCTGCAGGGCGTCGTAGGCGGTCTGGCGGCCGATGGAGAAGGCCTCCGCCAGCACGCCCTCGGTATTGCGGTGCAGAGGCAGCTCGTTTTGGGTGATGCGCCAGGTTTTGCCGTCGATGGTCACGCCCAGGGCGTACTGCTGATCGATGGCCTCGTTGGTGCGCGTCAGGGCGGCGCGGGCTTCCTCCATGGTCATGCCGCCGATATCCACGCCGTCCACCCGTACGCCGGGATAGAAGGTATTGGCCGCCAGGGCCGCCGTTTGGGCCTGGAAGGGCGCATAATGGCTGTACAGGCTGCTGACCAGAAAGCCGCCGCCCACCAGCAGCGCCACGCACAGGATCACCGCCGCCAGCCACAGGCCCTCGTGCCCGCGGGACAGGGTTTCCCGGTTTCTGTTATCGTTCCGGCCGGCGCGGCGCTGGGTGCGGACAGGCTGTGCGCCCTGCTGCCCATAGGCGGGATACTGCGCATACGTGGGATACTGGGGCCGCTGCGCCGGTTCTCCGGAACGGCGCTGGCGGGGCTGACGGGCATCCATGGGGCACACCTCCTCTCCTGAGCCTGGAAAAAATACGTACTATAAATTATAGCAATTCTGGCGGCGCTGTCAATGGAATGTTTTTGACCCTTTTGTAAATCCCTGTTCACAGGGGCCGCCTCCTCACCGAAAAAAGTTTCGCAAAAAGCGCACTTTGGATTAGAAAAGCCATTGGCGGCACTGCCATTTTGTGTTATAATCTTATTTGGTTGAAGTTGGCCTTCAGCCATACCGCGTCATAATGGGAGGTTTCCTCCCGCGACAATAGGAAAAGGAGTTATGCACATGGCAACCATCGATCTGACCAAGTACGGCATCACCGGCACCCCTGAGATCATTTACAACCCCTCCTACGAGCAGCTTTTTGAGGATGAGATGAACCCCGCCCTGACCGGCTATGAAAAGGGCCAGCTGAGCGAGCTGGGCGCCGTCAACGTGATGACCGGCATCTATACCGGCCGCTCCCCCAAGGACAAATACATCGTCATGGACGAAAACAGCCGCGATACCGTTTGGTGGACCACCGACGAGTACAAGAACGACAACCATCCCATGACCCAGGATACCTGGGCGGTCGTAAAGGATCTGGCCCAGAAAGAGCTGAGCGGCAAGAAGCTGTACGTGGTGGACGCCTTCTGCGGCGCCAACAAGGACAGCCGCATGGCCGTGCGCTTCATGATGGAAGTGGCCTGGCAGGCGCATTTCGTCCGCAACATGTTCATCAAGCCCACCGCCGAGGAAGAGGCGGCCTTCACCCCCGATTTTGTGGTGTACACCGCCAGCAAGGCCAAGTGCGAACAGTATAAGGAGCTGGGCCTGAACAGCGAAACCGTGGTGGCCTTCAACGTGACCAGCCGGGAGCAGGTGATCCTGAACACCTGGTACGGCGGCGAAATGAAGAATACCGATATGAAGGGCGAGAACACCGCCATCTTCTTCGGCCTCTCCGGCACCGGCAAGACCACCCTGTCCACCGACCCCAAGCGCCTGCTGATCGGCGATGACGAGCACGGCTGGGATGATAACGGCGTGTTCAACTTCGAGGGCGGCTGCTATGCCAAGGTCATCAACCTGGATAAGGACTCCGAGCCCGATATCTACAACGCCATCCGCCGCGACGCGCTGCTGGAGAACGTGACCCTGGATCAGCAGGGCAAGATCGATTTTGCCGATAAGTCCGTCACCGAGAACACCCGCGTCAGCTATCCCATCGAGCACATCGAGAAGATCGTCAAGAACGTGCGGCCCATCAGCGCCGGTCCCGACGCCCAGAACGTGATCTTCCTCTCCGCCGACGCCTTCGGCGTGCTGCCCCCCGTGAGCGTGCTGGATGCCGAGCAGACCAAGTATTACTTCCTGTCCGGCTTCACCGCCAAGCTGGCCGGCACCGAGCGCGGCATCACCGAGCCTACCCCCACCTTCTCCGCCTGCTTCGGCCAGGCCTTCCTGGAGCTGCATCCCACCAAGTACGCCGAGGAGCTGGTCAAGAAGATGGAAAAGAGCGGCGCCAAGGCCTACCTGGTCAACACCGGCTGGAACGGCACCGGCAAGCGCATCTCCATCAAGGATACCCGCGGCATCATCGACGCCATCCTGAACGGCGATATCCTGAACGCTCCCACCAAGAAGATCCCCTACTTCAACTTTGAAGTGCCCACCCAGCTGCCCGGCGTGGATACCGGCATCCTGGATCCCCGGGATACCTACGCCGATCCCAAGGTTTGGGACGAGAAGGCCCAGGATCTGGCCAGCCGCTTCATTAAGAACTTCGTCAAGTACGAGGGCAACGAAGCCGGCAAGGCCCTGGTCAAGGCCGGCCCGCAGCTGTAATCCGCAGCATATATCCCCCGCCTGGAGACGGTTTTCCGTTTCCAGGCGGTTTTTAACGCTGTCTTTCAATACTATACGAACATGCAAATTGGGATTTGACGGGGAATGGGGAACGTTCGAGGCCTCCGCGGCCTCGAGCTCTGCGCCAAAGGGCCTTCGGGTCCGGGGCCTTCCAGCCCGCCCTCGCTAAAAATGATCCACTGGATCATTTTTCGGGCGCTGCGGGCCCTCTGGACTCCCAACGGGCGAACCAGCTTGAATCGACGAACAAACTTGTTTCCGCAAGCTTGGTTACGGTCGCCAAGCGAGTTCCCGGGCAAAAAGAACAAAGGGAAAATCCCTGAAAAATGAGCTTGTTCATTTTTCAGGGATTTTCCCTTTGTTCAGCGGTGCGC
>CADAHU010000164.1 GCA_902787835.1 uncultured Eubacteriales bacterium | reverse complement strand
CGGAAGGCCCCGGACCGAAGTCCTTTGGCGCAGAGCGAGAGGGCCCGCAGCGCTCGAAAAATGATCCAGTGAATCATTTTTAGCGAGGGCGGGCAGGAAGGCCCCGGATCGCGGAGGCCTCGAACGTCTTCTCCCTCACCAATTTCCATTTTTCGGTGTCTTCGTATTGATGCTTGGCGTTACTGGACGACCTCGCAGTCTCCGACGCCCTGTTTCTTGATGCGGTACAGGGCGGCGTCCGCCTCGTGGAACAGGGTATCAAAATCCGGGATCAGCGCGCCGAAGGCCGCGCCGGAGCTGATGTGGATGCCGGGCATGCCGTCCGCCGGGCGGCCCAGCTCCTCGTTGATGCGCCGCACCTTGTCCCGGATGACCTGGCCGGACTGGGTGGTGATGGAGACCATGATGACGGCAAATTCATCCCCGCCGATGCGGCAGACAAAATCCTTGGCGCGGAAGGCGTTCTGGATGGTTTTGGCCGTCCGGGCCAGCACCCGGTCGCCCATGGCATGGCCGAATTTATCGTTGACTGATTTGAACTGATCCAGATCGAACAGCACAAGGGCGCTGGTGCTCCAGTCCACGCTTTGGCGGATGGAGTCATAGCCGTTCCGGTTGTATACGCCGGTCAGATTGTCATGGGTGGCCTCGAACGCCAGCTCCTGCTTCTGATCGGCGTTTGACCTGTGCGCGGCGTTGTACTCCCGGACCAGGAAGCGGAATTCCGCGGCGCCCTCCACGGGCAATTCCTGATCCCGGCGGATATAGGTCACCGCCTTGAGCAGCGGGCCCACCACCATGCGCATAAACATCAGGGTGATGGCGATCATGGCCAGGATGGTTGCGCCGATCATGATCCGCTGCTGCAGGATGGTGCGCTGCATCCCCTGCTGTATGCGTGCCTGGCTGGCTTCGATCTCCGCGTCCAGGGCGTCCAGGCAGGCCTGCACGCTGCCGGTGATGGCCTGCTTTTTGCTGCGGTATGCCTCGTCGTACAGCATCAGGCGGGCGGTTTCCCGCTGGGCCTCCGGGGAATCGGCCAGGTCCCTGTCGGTCAGCGCCACGGCCTGCAGCTCCTGGGGGAAGGAGGCCGCGTCCAGCCCGTACCCGGCGATCGCCAGGCGCATGGCGTAATACTCGCGGTTCATCAGATCCACCGACTCGTCCATGGCGCTGACCAGCGATGTATAGGCCTCGGTTTCGCCCATCAGACGCCGGGCGCTTTCGATGGCGTGGTCGCGCCGCCGGGTCACGTTCGCTTCCTCAAAATAGCTGTCCAGGTAGGCGCGGTCGCCCGTGATGACAAAGCTGCGCACCTGCTCGGTCAGGTAATCGGAGCCGGTCTGCAGGCTGCTGGCGTCCCGCTGCCACTGCTTGTAGCTTTCCATATTGACGTTCAGGCTGGCGTAGCGGGAGGATACGCTGCCGGTGGTGATCAGCAGCAGCACCGATACGGCCAGGATAAACGCGATCATATAGATGAGCGCCTTCCGGATCGAAACGCCGTTTGTGGTTGGTTTATTTGCTTTCATCGGTCGATGTTCTCCCTGTGTGCCTGGTCCGCTGGGAATGCGCGGGAAAAAAGGGTTATATAAGCGCGGAATTTTCCATATATATTTTTTTCTCACTTGGGAGCGCTTGTGTCAAGAGGCGTGTCGGAATGTCACATCTGTTTGTTTTGTTCTTGCTTTTGTTCCCCCACGCAGGTACACTATAGGAAAGTGTTTGGAACGGAGCGCTGTACGATGAACATGCATTTTGCGGAAACACTGAGGAAGCTGCGGGCCGGGAGCGGGCTTTCGCAGCGGGAGCTGGCGGAGCGCGTGTACGTTACCCGCTCCACAGTGGCCCACTGGGAGAACGGCAGCCGTCTGCCGGACGCCGCCATGGTTTCCCGCCTTGCCAAGATCCTGGGCGTGGATGTCAATACGCTTCTCGGCGCCGTGGTGGAGAGCGATGGCGCGCCCAACGTGATCCTGGTGGACGACAGGAAGATCATTGTTACCGGCGGCGTGCCCATCCTGGAGGAGGCGCTGCCCGGCACCGTCGTCACGGGCTTTACGCGCCCCTCGGAGGCCATCGAGTACGCCCGGGAAAACCGGGTGGCGCTGGCCTTTTTGGATATCGAGCTGGGCAAGACCAGCGGGCTGGATCTCTGCCGCGCGCTGCTGGATATCAATCCCCGCACCAACGTGATCTATCTGACTGCGTACATCGAGTATTCCTTTGACGCCTGGAGCACCGGGGCCAGCGGCTTTATGCTCAAGCCTCTCACGCCGGAGGGCGTCCGCGCGCAGCTTAAAAACCTGCGGTATCCGTTTATGACGGGAGGGACGAATGAATGCCAGCCATAACCGAGCTTGCGCTGATCCTGTGCGGCGCGCTGCTGGCGCTGGCGCTGCTGGGGCTGTTCATCGCCTCCATCATGCCCGGCGTCGACCGCTGGAGCAAGCGCTTTTTTATCGTTCTGTTTGCGATCCTTACGATGGGCATGACCGCCCTGACCATTGATATGATCAATTATGGGCGGCCCGGCACAGCGACGCTGGAGAAGATCGTATGGTATATTGAATCGCTGGCCGACGCCGTTCCCATGATGATGATGACCGTTTATCTGCTGCACTGCTGCGGGGAGGACTGGCGCAAAAGCGGCCTTTTCCGCGCTGTGCTCGTGCTGTCGGCCCTGTTCTTTATTCTGCTGGGCGTCTCCCAGTTCGCTCCCGTTTTTTATTACTTTTCGCCTGAAAACGAGGCCGCGTACAGCCCCTGGTATCCGCTGCTGCTCGTCCCGATGGACGGGGTGATGATCCTCAATGTGTTCAGCCTGATCCGCCGGCGCGGCAGGCTGTCCAAGCGGCATTATTACGCCCTGCTGATCTATATGCTGCCGATGACCGTCGGCCTGATCATCCATACGCTGATTTTCAACTTCCTGTTCCTGGATATCGGCATTACGCTCTTTACCCTTGCCATGTTCGCCATCGTCGTGCTTGACCAGCTGGAATTGTACATGCGCCAGCAGCGGGAGATCGCCCATCAGCGCGCCAACATCATGGTGCTGCAGATGCGGCCGCACTTTATCTACAACACCATGACGAGCATTTATTATCTTTGCGATCAGGACGCCCGCAAGGCGAAGCAGGTCACGATGGATTTTACCACCTACCTGCGCAAAAACTTTAACGCCATCGCCAGCGACAGCCCCATCCCGTTCTCCGAGGAGCTGGCGCATACCCGGGCGTACCTGGCCGTGGAGCAGGCGCAGTTTGAGGATACGCTGTTTGTGGAATACGATACGCCCCATCTCCAGTTCCGCCTGCCGCCGCTGACGCTGCAGCCCATCGTGGAGAACGCCGTCAAGCATGGCATGGATCCCGACGCCGGCCCGCTGCGCATTTCCGTCAGAACCCGGGAGGCCGATGGCGGCAGCGAGATCATCGTGGAGGATAATGGCTCCGGCTTTGATGCCGCCGCCGATCCCGCGCCCCATTCCACCCTTTCCAACATTCGCCAGCGGCTGCAAATGATGTGCGGCGGGACGATGACCATTCAGTCCCGCCCGGGCGGCGGCACGATGGTCCGGCTGTTCCTGCCCGGATAAACCGTCACGTCGGTTTGAAAGAGCAATTCATAACGACCTTCAAAAGAGATGGGCCTCTGCAAATTGGGATTTGGCGGGGAGGGGGATACGCTTCTCTTTTGAGTCAAAAGAGAAGCAGAAAACCTGCTTTGTCGCCGTAAATGCTGCTGGCCATACGC
>CADAHU010000163.1 GCA_902787835.1 uncultured Eubacteriales bacterium | reverse complement strand
GCGCTACTGCCTTCGGCAAGCGCGGGTGTCGGATGGCGATTCGAAGAATCGCTCATCCTCAGTCTGCCTGCGGCAGACGCTACCCGAGAAGGAACCGAAGAAGGCTGCGTTTGTCGCCGCTCCTGTTGCTGGATTTTCAGCCAACTGGCTTTTACACCTGCCACCGTTCCCGGGCCCGTAGCGCCCGGAAAACCTGCCCTTGGGCCGGTTTTCAGCGGAGGGCGGGCCGGAAGGCCCCGGGCCCGTAGCGCCCGGAAAACCTGCCCTTGGGCCGGTTTTCAGCGGAGGGCGGGCCGGAAGGTCCCGGATCGCGGAGGCCTCGAACGTTTCCGATTTCCGTTTGACGGCGTTTTGCTGTAAATGGATTGAAAACCGGGATGTAAAGCTTATTTCGGCTCCTTTGCCGTATCCCGGTAAACGATGGTGTGCGGCAGGGTGACCCGCTTGGGCGTGCTGTTCAGGTCGAGCATTTTTTCGCGCAGCAGGCCGAAGGCCGTTACGCCGATATCGAAGGTGGGCTGGGCCACGCTGGTGATGCCGGGCAGAAAGACGCCCGCCACGTCGGTGTTGTCAAAGCCGATGATCTCCATATCCTTTCCGGCGTGCAGACCGTGGGCTGCCAAAGCGTGGATCATACCGATGGCCAAGGGGTCGGAATAGCAGAACACGGCGGTGGGGGGCTCGGGCAGGGAAAGCAGCTTTTCGCAGGATGCGGCGCCGGATTCGATATCAAATTGTTCGGTGTGGAGGATCAAGCTTTCATCCGGCGTGATGCCCGCGTCCTTCAGCGCCTTGCGGAAGCCTTTTTCCCGCAGCGGAGGGGAAAGGGAAACATAATCAAAATTGATCATGGCGATGCGCTTATGCCCGCGGCGGATCAGGCTGGTGGCCGCGTCGTAGCCCGCTTTGTAATTGTCGATCTCCACGCAGGAAATGCGCGCGTCCTGCGGGCATTCGCAGGCGATCACGAAAGGATGCTGCTGGCCGAAGGCCTGGATTTCCGCTGTTGAAAGCGTGCTGCTCAGGGAAATCAAACCGTCCACCTGCCGCATGCGCACCAGGCTGAGGTATCTGTCCTCGGTCGCCCGATCCATTTGGATCGTGGCCACGATGATGTTGTAGCCCTGCTGCCTGGCGGCGTGGTCGATGCCCTCCACAATTGGGGAATAAAAGGAATTGGACAAAAGGGGCAGCAGCACCAGCACCATGCCGGTACGGGTGGTGCGCAGGCTGCGCCCGGTGGCGTTGGGCACATAATCGTATTTTTTCATGATATCCCAAACGCGCTTTTGCACCTCGGGCGAGGCTTTGCCCTGATGGTTGATGGTACGGGATACGGTGGCCACCGATACCCCGGCCAGCTGTGCGATTTCCTTAATGGTCAAAAAAATCACATCCTGTCTCTGTCCGCCGTGAAAGGGAAGCATGGGTAAATTCGTTTTCCCGGCGCGTTTCTCCAGGATAATTATAACAAAAAATTATATGAAAGTAAACCGTTTACCCTAAATTTATTGTTGACGAATAAATATGTAAGTTGTATCATTAACGCAGAAAAAAGGAAAACGATTACCTTCAGAGAGCAACCCGGAGGTGCAATTTAATGGAAGAAATCAGGAAAATGAAAACCGCCGTGATCGGCTGCGGCATGATCAGCAATATCTACATCCGCAATCTGAAACGGATGTTTTCCATCATCGATCTGGCCGCCGTGTGCGATATGCGGCAGGAGAGCGCGGAAAAGCAGGCCCAGGTCTACGGCATCGAAAGGGTCATGACCATGGAGGAGATCGCCGCCGATCCCGATATCGAGCTGGTGATCAACCTGACCCCCGCCTTCGCGCATTATGACGTGATCCGGCAGATGCTGCTGGCGGGCAAGCATGTGTGGACCGAAAAGATGCTGACCACCGACCTGGAGAAGGGCCGGGAGCTGCTGAAAATCGCCGATGAAAAGGGACTGTACCTGGGCGTCGCGCCGGATACCGTGCTGGGCGCGGGCGTGCAGACGGCCAGGAACATCATCGACAGCGGGCTGATCGGCGAGGTGACCAGCTGCGTGGCCTCCGTCAACCGCAACCAACCCCTGAATTCCGAGTTCTTCCGCTTCCTCCGGGGCAATGGCGGCGCGCTGCCCTATGACGTGGGCATCTATTATGTGGCCGCCCTCACCGCCCTGCTGGGCCCGGTGGAGGAGGTGCAAGCCTACGGCATGCCCGCGCCCGCGCATCCCGCCGAAATGCTCTCCATGAACGGCCTGGACGCCTGGCGGATCCCCGGCAACAACCTGCTGGCGGGCTGCATGAAGTTCAAAAGCGGCGCGGTGGGCACCGTGCACTTCAACGGCAACGCCGCCGGGGAAGAGAAGCAGCTCATCTATATTTACGGCACCAAGGGCATCCTGCGGCTGGGCGATCCGGACACCTTCGGCGGCTTCGTCAAGCTGACGCTCCCCAACGCCCAGGAGATCGATATCCCCATGACCCACGGCTACGACGGCAAGCCCCTCGCCGATCAGCCCGATGTGATCGACCTGGCCTACGGCCACCGGGGCATCGGCGCGGCGGAAATGGCCTGGGCCATCCGGGGCGGCCGCCCCAACCGCTGCAGCAAGGAGTTTGGCTTCCACGCCATGGAGGTCCTGTGCGGCATGGACGAGGCGGCGGCGTCCCACAAGCCCTACGCCCTCACCTCCACCTTTGAAATGGCCCCGCTGCAGGCCGGCTATTTCTGCAAAAACGGTTCGCTTCCCGCCGACGCGGAGCGCTCGCTGATGGCCTGACCGGGCGGCGCGCGGACCGAAAACCCGAAAGCGCCAGCCGCCGCGGAGCGCCCCCGCAGAAGGATGAAACGCCCCGGCGCATTCTCTCCCTGTCCATGCGACAGATCCCAGGCGCGACAGCCGCCAGAGGAGAAAAAGATATATCCTCAAGCGTATCCTCATCATGATCCCGGTGTTTCTGGGAATGACCGCGCTAGTCTTTTTCCTGTCCAATATGACCCCCGGCTCGCCGGTGGACGCCATGGTCACGCCGGAGATGGGCGTGGAGGATGTGGAGCAGCTGCGGCATGAAATGGGCCTGGATCAGCCGATCTACGTGCAGTACTTCAAATGGCTGGAGCGGCTTTTCCAGGGAAACCTTGGATACTCCTACCAGGGCATGCATGACGCGATTTATATCCGCGCCATGCGGGACGTGCTGGCCGGGATGGGCGTGAAGGGCATGTGCCTGGAGCACGTGGAGTAAGCGAACGAGAAGATAAAAACGGGATCTGCCTGAAAAACGGCGCGTTCTATTATCATGACGGGCTGACGAAGCGGATCGGGGATTCAGAGGCGGACTGGGACGGCCTGCCTCCCATCGGTGGAGAGCGCGCCGACGGCCATTTGATCGGGGGATATCACAGGGACCGCACGGTTACAGTTGCGCTCTTTCACAGCCTGAGCGACGGACGGGGGCTGCTCTTCTTCGCGGAGGAGCTGCTTTGCGCATATGCCGCCTGCGCGAGCGGAGAGGCGTATGCGCCCGATACGACGCAAAAAATGCGGCTTCCGGCGCAGATCAGATGGTGTTTGAGATGATCGTGCTCCCGGAGAGCTTCTGCATCTGTCTCAGCCTGGGAGAGCGCACGGCAATATGCCGAGGTCCTCTCCGAGAACGGGATCCTCTGCAGGCTGGAGGGCGTCCTCTCCGGGAACAGGGGATATGTGGAGCTGCGCGAATACGAACAGTGGCAATATGGCAAGAAAGGAGAAGCGATTGATATGGATTACAGGACAATGGTCAATCCAACGTATTATACAGCCAAAACGACGGCCAT
>CADAHU010000162.1 GCA_902787835.1 uncultured Eubacteriales bacterium | reverse complement strand
TATACAAACAGAAACCGGACGGGAAGAACGGACGGAGGCGTTCCTTCTTGGAGCCCAAGAAGGAACCGAAGAAGGCTGCGCTGTCGCCGCTGCTGTTGCCGGATTTTCCGCCAACGGGTTTTACGCCAACCGCCGTTCCCGACAAGGCCAGCTTCGCTGGCCGCGCGGTGCGCTTCGCGCACCGCTGAACACAGAAAAAATCCGGCAAAACCGAGCAAGCTTGGTTTTGCTGGATTTTTTCTGTGTTCTGGTTGTCCGGGAACTCTCTTGGTGACCATGGACAAACTGACGGAGACAAGTTTGGTTTTCGATTCAAGTTGTTTCGCCCGCTGAGGTCCGGGGAACCCGCGGAAGCCTCGAACGTTTCTGTTTTTCCGTAACTTGTTTCAATCAGGGATTCGTATGGTTTTTGATCCATAACCAAGGGCAGCGGACCCAAGCGGACCGCTGCCCTCTTATTTCTTTGTAAATCGCTTTATTCCCCGGAGAACCCAGCCTGCTTGCTTTTTTCCAGCAGGCGGGCTTTCTGCTCCTGCAGGGCTTTGAGATCGTCGCCCTCGGTAATGCCCCATTCTTCCCCCAGCAGCTCGATGATCCTGCCGCAGGTTTCCGCAGCCCGGGCGTAATCCCCCCGGATGGTATAAATATCGCGGATCCCCATCAGCGCATCCTGGAACCGCGGGCGGCGCTCCGCCTGGAAGGCGCGCTCGTAGAGATCAAGCGCCTTTTGATAATCGCATTTTTGCGCGCAGTACTGGGCGGCTTCAAACAGCGCGTCGCTGTCCTGCGGATGGGCAGCGAGCAGGCGCTCCATGATGCCGTCCGCGGCTTTTTCATCAAAGCGCGCCAGGGCGATATAGGCGCGGTACACCTCCGTTATGACCGGCTTGGCATCCGCCAGCGCTGCATAGCGGCTCAGATACCGCTCCGCTTCCTCCACCCGATGATCGGCAATCAGGTTATCCAGCAGATACTGATAGGGCACGCGCGCATCCGGATGCTCCTCCGCCAGCTGGCGGTAAAAATCGATGGCGGAGGTGTGGTTGGATATATTCCAATCCCAGGCCGCGTGCCCCGCCGCCTTCTGCAGGATCCACTGGCAGCCCTTCTCATTGGGGGATAACCGAATGGCGGCTTCCGCGTAACGGCGCGCCCTCTTTGCAAACATCTCCATGCGGTGCCAGTAAAGATAGGCGATCAGCTCCGTCGCGCGCTTCCTGTGCTGTTCATCGGCGGTTTTCTCCTTCAGGAAGCTCTCGTACTCCAGAAACACGTCCTGGGGCAGATCATCCTCGATATCCAGGCGGTTTTCAATCCGATTGAAGCGCTGCTCCGCCGTCAGATCAAACAGATCGTCAATGCTGATGCCAAATATCTCCGCCAGCAGGGGCAGCTGCGTGATATCCGGCATGGTGGCCGCGTTTTCCCATTTGGAAACGGACTGCGCGCCGATCCCCAGCTTTTCCGCCAGCTGATCCTGCGTAAGCCCCGCCTTGAAGCGCAGCTGTCTGATTTTCTTTCCCAGTTCCATTAAAAACCCTCCTCGGCTCATTTCTGCAGGCTGATTATAGCGCCTCCGCAGGCGGGTTTTCAATAACGCAGATTTCAAGTGCGTACGCCCATTGGGCGAGTGTCCGCCGCCTCAGGTATCGATGCGGATCAGCGGCGCAAGCTCCCGGTTGCGATAGGCCACGTCCTCCCGGCGGATGAACCCCTGCCGCTCCCAGAAGGCGTTGCCCGCCTCGTTGCGGCAAAACACGAGCAGCGCCGCCTTGCTGATGCCCTCGCTTTTCAGCGCCTCCAGACAGGCGTTTGCCAGCCGCGTGCCAATACCCTCCCTGCGGCGTGATTCGCGGACGGACAGATGATAGATGTATCCCCGCCGCCCATCGTGGCCGCTCAGGATCACGCCGTCGATCACGCCGTTTTCCTCCGCCACAAAGGAGGTTGCGGGATTGCGCTTCAGGAAGCGCGCAATTCCCTCCCGGGAATCGTCCACGTTGTTGAAGCCCATGTTTTTACAGGACATCCACAGGGCGTATACTTGGTCGTAATCCGATGGCAGCATGGCGCGTATCCGCATATAATATCCTCCTTATTCTCCGCTGGCCCCGTAGTTGGAAAGCACCCGGGCGGAGGGGTCGTCCACGTCGCAGCCGGGCCAGGTTCTGTTGGGCATCCAGTAATCGGGGATCATCCTCGCCTGGCCGGGATAATACCGCTCAAACAGCTCCCGATAGAGCAGGCTTTCCTTGGTGAAGGGGCGGCGGTAATCATATTTCGCCGCTTTTTCGGCAAATTCCCGGTCGGTATAGGTTCGCTCCGCCAGCGCCTTCAGGTCGTTGACCATGCTGTGGCCCACGGCGTCGGAGAAGGCCGCCTTCTGCCGCCACAGGATCTCATCCGGCAGGATATGATCCTCCGCAAAGGCCTTGCGGATCAGATATTTGCCCATGTGATGGGTGTTCATCTTCAGCTCCGGGTCGATGCTCATGGCGTAGCGCACAAATTTGAGATCGCCGAAGGGAACCCGGGCTTCCAGGCTGTTGACGGAAATGCACCGGTCCGCCCGCAGCACGTCGTAAACATGCAATTCCCGGATGCGCTTCTCGGCTTCCTCCTGGAAGGCGGCGGCGGAGGGGGCGAAATCGGTATATTTATAACCGAACAGCTCGTCAGAGATCTCGCCCGTCAGCAGGACGCGGATATCGGTGTGCTCGTGGATCCATTTGCATACCAGGTACATGCCGATGGAGGCGCGGATGGTGGTGATATCCCAAGTGCCCAGCAGCTCTACGACGGCGGGCAGAGCCTCCAGCACGTCCTTTTCGCTGATGATCACCTCCGTGTGATCGCTGCCGATGTAGTCCGCCACCATGCGGGCGTATTTCAGGTCGATGGCATCGATATCCATGCCGATGGCGAAGGTGCGGATGGGCTTTTTCAGCATCCTTTGCGCGATGGCGCACACCAGGGAGGAATCCAGCCCGCCGGAGAGCAGGAAGCCCACCGGCGCGTCGGCGTCCAGCCGCTTCTGCACCCCGTCCATCAGCAGGCGGCGGAGCTTTGGGCAAACCTCCTCCTCGGTTTTCATGGTGAAGTAACCCACGTAGGCCGGGTCGGCGTACTGGATGAATTGCCCGTCCATCCAGTAATGGCCCGGCGGGAAGGGCAGAATGGTTTCGCACAGGCCCATCAGGTTTTTGGGCTCGCTGGCGAAGGCCCATTCCCCGTCGGGCAGCCTGCCGTAATACAAGGGCCGGATGCCGATGGGGTCCCGGGCGGCGATCAGCTTTTTCTGTTCGCCGTCCCACAGGAGCAGGGCAAATTCCGCGTCCAGGGTCTTGAACATTTCCACGCCGTACTCGTGATAGAGCGGCAGCAGGATCTCGCAGTCGGACTGGCTCTGCAATTCGTACTTGGAAAGCAGCCGATCCCGCAGGGGGCGGAAGCCGTAAAGCTCCCCGTTGCACACCACCGCGTCCTCATCCAGATGGAAGGGCTGCATGCCCCGCCTATCCAGACCCATGATGGCCAGGCGGTGGAAGCCCAGGAAGCCCGCGGGGATCTCCTCAAAGCGGCTCATATCCGGGCCGCGGGAGAGGGTGCGGTCAAAGCACTGCTTCAGGGTTTCCTTCGGGATGGATTTGCTGGTCACGCCGAAAATGGAACACATAAATGGCACCTCCGTTTGTGGTCGGCTCTCGCTCTGATATTTCAGGACGAAGGCCGCCGCTCCGTGGTGCCACCTGATTTGCTTCTCTTCCGGGCTCTATCAAGCCCCGACGGCTGTAACGGGCCGTCCATCCCGCCGCCCCTACTGGCTTTCGCTTTCGGCTTGGGCTTGGAAGGGTTCTTCGCCGGGGCGCTCATACGGGATTCTCACCAGCCGCCGCTCTCTTTGATGCCGCGTGACCCGGGTACTTTGCTTCCGCATCGCTTTTGCTTTGAAATTTGCGGGCAGTATACCATCGGCGCGCGGCCTTTGTCAAGGCAAAAAACAGGCAAAAAACAATACAATTTGCGTACAATCCAGCCCCTTGACATTGGTTTTTGCCGGTGGTAAACTGTGCGCGTCAAGGCAAGGGAGCCAGGCAGTTCTGGTTCCCTCGCCCTTTTTATTTTTACAAGGAGGCCTTTGGCCAGCTGAAAAACGTGGCCATCACCGCCAGCCAGATCGAAAAGGCCGTAAACGACCAGATCATGATCGACGGCAGCAGCATCGAGGGCTTTGTGCGCATCAACGAAAGCGACCAGTATCTGCGGCCCGACCTCGGCACCTTCGCCATCCTGCCCTGGCGTCCCCAGCACGGCAAGGTAGCCCGGCTGATCTGCGACGTATACAACCCGGACGGCACGCCCTTTGCCGGCGATCCCCGGGGCGTGCTCAAAAAGGTGCTGAAGAAGGCCGCCGATATGGGGTATTCCTTCAACGTGGGCCCGGAGATGGAGTTTTTCCTTTTCCAGACCGATGATCAGGGCCGGCCCACCACCACCACCGGCGACGAGGCGGGCTATTTTGACCTGGGCCCCCTGGATCACGGGGAGAGCACAAGGCGCGAAATCTGTATGGCGCTGGAGCAGATGGGCTTTGAGATCGAGGCCAGCCATCACGAGGTGGCCGCGGGCCAGCATGAGATCGACTTCAAATACACCGACGCCCTCACCGCTGCTGACAACATTATGACCTTCAAGCTGGCGGTCAAGACCCTGGCTCAGAAAAATGGCCTGCACGCCACCTTCATGCCCAAGCCGGTGTTCGGCATCAACGGCAGCGGTATGCACACCAACATGAGCCTGTTCAAGGACGGCAAAAACGCCTTTGCCGATCCCGGCGACAAGCGCGGCCTTTCCAGGGAAGCCTATTCCTTTATCGCCGGCATCCTGGCCCACGTGCGGGGCATGGCGGCGGTGACCAATCCGCTGGTGAACAGCTACAAGCGCCTGGTACCCGGCTACGAGGCCCCCTGCTACCTGGCCTGGAGCGCCAGCAACCGCAGCGCCCTGATCCGCATTCCCGCCAGCCGGGGCATGGGCACCCGCGTGGAGCTGCGCTGCCCCGATCCCAGCTGCAACCCCTACCTCAACATGGCGGTATGCCTGGCCGCGGGCCTGGACGGCATCGAAAAGGGCTTGACGCCCCCGGAGGAGATCACCGAGAACATCTTCGCCATGGACGGCGCCACCCGGGAAGCCAAAGGCATCAAATCCCTGCCCGGCACCCTGCGGGAAGCCATCGACTGCCTGAAGGCCGACGGCGTGATCTGCGATTGTCTGGGCGAGCACGTGCTGTCCCAATACGTGGAGGGCAAGGAAAAGGAATGGGACGCTTATCGCACCCACGTGAGCAAGTGGGAAATCGAGCGGTATATCGTGATGTACTGAGTCTTTAAACCGAAAGAGTGCGGAGGGAGGGAACCAGGAGTGGCCAGAATCGTTATCGCCAGCGCTGCGGAGGAAAACCGGGCAAAGCTGTCTCAGCTGCTGGCTTCCTCCGGGTTTACCGTTTTTCGATGCTGCGCCTCGGGCAGCGAGCTCAGGCGCGCCATCAATGAATGCGAGGACGGCATCGTGGTGCTGATGGGCGCACTGCCGGACTGCAAGCCGGATGAGCTGCAATGGGATTACGGCGATCGCATCCGCATCCTGTTCATCGCCAAGCCCCTGGCGCTGGATGGCTGCGAAGCGCCGGAGATTTTCCGTTTGCCGCTGCCCCTGTCCTCCCAGGCGCTGATCGGCGCGGTGCAAATGCTGAGCCAATTGCACCAGATGCTTTTGCCCAAGCGGGCGGGCACGGAAAAGGAAACCGTGGAGCAGGCCAAGCGGCTCCTCATGAAGCGGCACGGCATCACTGAGCCGGAGGCCCATCGCGCCCTGCAGCAGTACGCCATGAACCATGGCGTCAAAATGGCCGCCATCGTGGATCTGAGCGGCAAAAGCACCCACCGCACCGTGGATCAGGCGCTGTCCATCGTGGAGCGCCTGGCCCATCGGGCGGGCAGCGACGCCCTGGGCACCACCGGCGACGGCGTGGGCATCATGACCAATCTCCCCCACGCCCTGTTTTCCGCCTGGGCCCAGGAGGAGGGAATCGCTTTAGGCCAGCCCGGGGATTACGGCGTGGGCATGTTCTTCCTGCCGGAGGACGAGGTGGGCGCGGAGAACATCCGCCGCATTTTTGAGCAGCTCGCTTTATCGGAAGGGCTCACTGTTCTTGGCTGGCGGAACGTGCCCTGCCATCCGGCCCAATTGGGCGCAGGAGCCCGCCGCACCATGCCCCGCATCCGCCAGTGCTTCCTGGCCCGTCCCGCTTCCATTGCCGCCGGCGCGGATTTTGACCGGCGGCTTTATGTATTGCGCCGGGTGTTTGAAAAGCAGGATACCGATACCTACGTCTGCTCCCTGTCCTGCCGCACCATCGTTTACAAGGGCATGATGCTGGTCAATCAGCTGCGCTCCTTCTACGATGATCTTCAGGATGTGCGCTATACCTCCCGGATGGCCCTGGTGCATTCCCGCTTTTCCACCAATACCTTCCCTTCCTGGAGCAAGGCCCATCCCCAGCGGATGCTGCTGCACAACGGCGAAATCAACACCATCCGGGGCAATCATGACCGGATGAAGGCCCGGGAAGAAACCATGCGCTCTCCCGTTCTGGGCGATGAAATGCGCCGGGTGCTGCCCGTTGTTCTGGACGGCGGCAGCGACAGCCAGATGCTGGACAATACCCTGGAATTTCTGCACATGAATGGCTTTCCGCTGTCCCTGGCGGGAATGATCCTGCTGCCGGAGCCCTGGCAGGGGCAAAATCAGCCCTCTCCCTGGCGCGATCTGTACCGCTACTACGCCACCATGATGGAGCCCTGGGACGGCCCGGCGGCCATCCTCTATTCCGATGGGGACACGGTGTGCGCCTCCCTGGATCGGAACGGCCTGCGCCCGCTGCGCTGCGCCCTGACCGATGATCATCGGCTGATCCTCTCCTCGGAGGCGGGGGTGCTGTTTGAAGAAAACGCTCATATTCTGCGCCGCTGGAAATTGAAATCCGGCGACGTGCTGGAAGCCGATCTGCGCACAGGAGAGCTGCTGGAAAGCGAAAAGCTGAAAACCCGCTACGCCCAGGCCCAGCCCTATACGGAATGGATGCGTCATCTGATTGCTCTGGATGATCTGCCCAAAGCTCAGGATTCAGAAGATATCATGGAGGAAGCCTGGCGGATAAAGCTATGCAAAGCCTTCCATTACACCCAGGAGGATGTGCAGCAAATCCTCCTGCCCATGGCGAAGGATGGAACGGAGCCCATCGTGTCCATGGGGGCGGACGAGCCCATCGCGGTGCTGAGCAAAACCCATCCTTCTTTATTTGATTATTTCAAGCAACGCTTCGCCCAGGTGACCAACCCGCCCATTGACGCCCTGCGGGAGGAAATCAAAACAGACTGTTCCATCTATATCGGGGACGACGGCAATCTGCTGTCGGTTGGGCCGGACAACTGCACCGTGCTGGAATTGCCCTCGCCGGTGCTGACCGAGGAGGAATTGAGCCGCATCCGGGGCTTGAATCATCCTGCTTTTTCGGTGCGCACGATTTCCCTTTTATATACCAAAGAGACGAGCCTGCGCGCCGCGCTGGACGCTTTCTTTTCCGCCTGCGACCAGGCCTGCGCGGACGGCGTCAATATCCTGATCCTGTCTGACCGGGGCGTGGACAAAGCCCATCTTGCCGTCCCCTCCCTGCTGGCGGTGTCCGCGCTGGAGCAGCACCTGATCCACATTAAAAAGCGCACGGCGGTTTCCGTGATTCTGGAGAGCGGGGAGCCTCGGGACGTGCACCAGCTGGCCCTGCTGATCGCCTACGGGGCCCGGGCGGTGAACCCGTACCTGGCCCATGACTGCGTCCGGGCGCTTTGCGAAAAAGGCCAGGTGCAAAAGGATCCCGAGGAAGCCATCCGGGATTACGACCGGGCGCTGACCGCCGGGGTGCTGAAAATCGCCTCCAAGATGGGCGTTTCCACCCTGCAGGCTTATCAGAGCGCCCAGCTGTTCGAAGCCGTGGGGCTGGATGGGCAATTTCTGGAAACCTGCTTTACCAATACGCCCTATTCCCTGGGCGGGGCCGATCTGCATACCGTCGAGATGGACAGCCGCTTTCATCATGCCGCCGCCTTTGACGGGATGGAAAAGGGGTTGCCCGCCATCGGCGTGCACAAGCTGCGCGCGGGCGACGGCGCGGAGGAGCATCTCTATTCTCCGGAAACCATCCATTTGCTGCAGCAGGCGGTATGGACGAATGACGAGGGCCTGTTCGGTCAATATGCCCGGCGTGTGGAAAACGAGGGGCCGCGCACCATCCGCTCCATGCTGACCTTCCGCTATGATGCCTGCCGGGAGATCCCCCTGGAGGCGGTGGAAAGCGCCGCTGAAATCGGCCTGCCGGGAGATCCCCCTGGAGGCGGTGGAAAGCGCCGCTGAAATCGTTCGGCGCTTCCGCACCGGGGCCATGAGCTACGGCTCCATCTCCCAGGAGGCCCACGAGTGCATGGCCCAGGCCATGAACCGCCTGGGCGGCAAATCCAACAGCGGCGAGGGCGGCGAATTGCCCGAGCGCTACGGAACAAATCTCAATTCCGCCATCAAGCAGGTGGCCTCCGGCCGCTTCGGCGTCACCCGGGAATATTTGCTTTCCGCCCAGGAGCTCCAGATCAAAATGGCCCAGGGAGCCAAGCCCGGCGAGGGCGGCCATCTGCCGGGAGCCAAGGTGACGGAGAGCGTGGCAAAAACCCGCTGCTCCACCCCGGGCATTTCTCTGATTTCTCCGCCGCCGCACCATGATATTTACTCCATCGAGGATCTGGCCGAGCTGATCTACGATCTGCAATGCGCCAATGAGCAGGCCAAGATCACTGTTAAGCTGGTTTCCTCCACGGGCGTGGGTACCATCGCCAGCGGCGTGGCGAAGGCCGGGGCGGGCGGCATC
>CADAHU010000161.1 GCA_902787835.1 uncultured Eubacteriales bacterium | reverse complement strand
AGCAGCCGTTTCTCCAATTCCATCACCCGCCCCATCGTCGCAGGATCCTTTGAGCCATAGCACTGCTTCATCAGCACCGGGAAGGCGTCGGCCCGGCCCATGGGCGCAATGTGATTGCTTTCGTCCCGGGTCAGGTTCACAATGGCCTTCAGCGGGGCCGAGGCGTTGCGGCTCAGATGGTGCTTGCCATCCCAGGGCGTGCCGTACACCGTGACGCCGGATTCCTCGATGCGCAGCATGGGTTTGTCATCGTTGATCATCCATACCCGATCCCCGAACACCTGCCGCCACAGCCGGGCGTGGGTGCTTTTGCCCGTGCCGGACTTGGCGGTGAATATGTACGCTTCCCCATCCATGCACAGGGCGGAGCCGTGCATCAGCAGCACGTTTTCCCAAACCAGCCTTTCCGCCAGCAGGCAATGGATGGCGTTGTTTTCCAGGAAGCTCTCCGGCCTTTTGTGCTTCGGAAGGCCCTCCATTTCGTCCATCCGGTCGAAATCCGCCTGCATCCGCGTTAAATCCAATGCCTCAGGCGCGATGATGAAGCGTTCCTTCTCTTCCGTCCAATAGTCCTGAAGAAAATCCGCGTTCTCTCCGTACCGGCAGCGGATCAGCGCGGGCACGCCGGCAATTTTGATCCTGCACTCGTGCACTTATTCCGCCCTCGTAAACTTTTCCAGCAGCAGCTCCTCCAGCATTTCCAGCTCCTTTCCCGGATCGGTGATCTTTTCCGGCACGTACACCAGGCCCAGGGCGTAGCGCGTGGCCGCAGCCAGCATGATATGGAAGCTGCTGGAGAACATGGATTCCTCGGGGATATCGGCGTTCAGCGTGCCATCCTGCAGTCCCCGCTCGTAAAGCTCGTGAAACATGCCGCCCAGCCGGTCCACCACCTGCAGATAGGGCCGATTTTTTTCCTCCGTCTCCCCCTCGAAGCGCAGGTAGCTGTTAAAATCGTAATTGAAGCGCAGGATCTCCGGACGCCTGCGGTACAGATCGATGAAGGCGTCCAGATAGAACCGCAGCCACTGCGCCGCCGTCATGCGCTCCAGCGCCCTGCGGGAGAGGGAGGCGTTGCGCGCATCGATATATTCCTGCCATTTCCAGGCGTCGATGGCCACCACCAGATCCAGCTTGCTGGGAAAATACCGGAACACCGTGGCCCGGCCCACGCCGCTGGCCGCCGCCACCTCCGGGATCGTAACGGACGTGATGCCCCGCTCCGAAAAAAGCCGGTACGCCGCCCTCAGGATCCGCTGCTGCTTGGCGATTTTCCAGGGTTTTCCGGCAGTATAGTCCTCCATAATGCATCACCTCATCTCCGTTATTGAGACATTGCATCTCAAATTATAATCCATGCTGTATGAAAAGTCAAGCGCCGCATAAAAATGCCGTCCGCAAATCCGATGCGGCAGGGCCTTGCCTTTTTCCCGCGTGGCGTATATAATTATATAGGAAACGAGGATCGCCCATCGGGCGGGGAGTGTGCATATGAGCAACAGGGTTTTATTGGAGATCTGCTGCGGTTCGGCGGAGGACGCCATTGAAGCGGCCCGGAATGGCGCCGACCGGGTGGAATTGAACAGCAATCTTTTTCAGGGCGGGCTGACGCCCACCATCGGCGCGCTGCGCACGGTAAAGCGCCATGCCGATATCCCGGTGATGGCCATGGTGCGCCCCCGGGCCGGCGGCTTTCTGTATACCGATATCCAGTTTGAAACGGCCTGCGACGACGCCCGGCTGCTGCTGGAAAACGGCGCGGACGGGCTGGTGTTCGGCTTCCTGCACGCCGACGGCACGGTGGACGCGGAGCGCACCCGGGAGCTGGTGCGCATCTGCGAGGGGCGGCCCTGCGTGTTCCACCGGGCCATTGACGTGACGCCGGATTGGAAGCGCGCCCTGGATACGCTGATCGGCCTGGGCGTCACCCGGGTGCTGACCAGCGGCCAGGAGAGCGACGTGTTTTTCGCCCTGGATACCATCAAAGAGATGATCGAATACGCGGGGGACGCCATCCAGATCCTGCCCGGCGCGGGCATCACCCTGCGCAACGTGGATCGGGTGGTGGCCGCCACCGGCTGCACCCAGGTGCATCTGGCCAGGCACCGCACCCTGCCCGATCCCTCGGTGAACAACAACCGCAGCATCTATTACGGCGGCGCGCTGTACCCGCCGGAGGACAGTTTTGATATCACGGACGGCGATTATGTGGCCGCCGTCCGGAGGAGGCTCAATGAACGGTAAGATCGCCCTGATCGGCACCTGGAAGATGAGCGCCGCCGGGCTGTACGAGGCAAAGGAGCTGCTGCTGGGCGGGGCCTCCGCCGGGGACGCGGTGGTGCACGCCATCTGCCGGGTGGAGGATAACCCCGATTACTGCTCCGTGGGCTATGGCGGTCTGCCCGACGCGGAGGGCCGCGTGCGGCTGGACGCCGCCTTTATGGACGGCAATACGCTGCGCATGGGCGGCGTTATGAGCGCCGAGGGCATCCGCAACCCCATCCGCGCGGCGCGGCTGCTCTGCGGGCGGGAGACCAACTGCCTGCTGGCCGGCCATGGGGCGGAGCGCTTTGCCCTGGAAAACGGCCTGGAAATGCGCGATATGCGCACCGCAAGCAGCCAGCGCCGCTGGCGGGAGGCGGTGGCAAAGCAGCCGGACCGGCTGACCGCCTATACCGGCCATGACACCGTATGCGTGCTGGCGCTGGACGAAAAGGGCCATATGGCGGCGGGCACCTCCACCTCCGGCCTGTTCATGAAGGCCCCGGGCCGGGTGGGCGATACCCCCATCATCGGCTCCGGCTTTTACTGCGACGCCCGCTACGGCGCGGCGTATCGCTGATGAAGCGCGGCGCAACCCCGGAGGACGCCTGCCGGGAGGCCCTGCGCGGCCTGACGGAAACCAAGCTGGCCCTGGGCGAGGACGCCGGCAGCATCAGCCTGATCGCCCTCTCCCCCGACGGCCGATTCGGCGCGGCCACCACGCTGGACTGCTTCCCCTTCGCCACCGCCGCCGGCGCGGAAAACGGCCTTTTTGCCGCGGACGCGCAGGGCTGTATCCGTCCGGTGGTGGTCGGGAATATCCCGGACGTAGATTGAGCATTGCAAGTGCTAAAGGAGGTTTTTTTCATGTTTGATCAAAAGGCATACGAGCAGCGGGTTCAATGGTTTAAGGAAGCCCGCTTTGGCATGTTTATCCACTGGGGGCTGTATGCCCTGCCCGCCCGGGGCGAATGGGTGCGCAGCATCGAGCGCATGCCCGAATCGGAATACCTGCCCTACTTCCGCTCCTTCTCGGCCCCGGATTTTGATCCCAAGGCCTGGGCCAAAGCCGCCAAGGCCGCCGGCATGAAATACGCCGTGCTCACCGCCAAGCACCACGACGGCTTCTGCCTGTTTGACAGCCAGTATACCGATTACAAGGCCACCAACACGCCCTTTGGCCGGGACGCGGTGCGGGAATTCCTGGACGCCTTCCGGGCGGAGGGGCTGCGGGTGGGCCTGTATTACTCGCTGCTGGATTGGCATCACCCCGATTATCCCCATGCCGACGCCCATCACCCCGACCGGGAGCAGCCCGGCGTTACCAACGAGGGCCGGGATTTTGACCGCTACCTGGATTACATGCACGCCCAGATCCGGGAGCTGTGCACCAATTACGGAAAGATCGATATCTTCTGGTTTGATTTCTCCTACGATCAGATGAAGGGCGAGGCCTGGCGCGCCACAAAGCTGGTGCGCATGGTGCGCTCCCTGCAGCCCGGCGTGCTGATCGACAACCGCCTGGAGGGCAGCGGCGAGGGCTTCGGCAGCCTGCTCAGCGGCGCGCCCAGCGAGTACAGCGGCGATTTTGTCTGCCCGGAGCAAATCATCCCGCCCCAGGGCATCCAGGACGCCAACGGCCGGGATGTGACCTGGGAGGCCTGCGTGACCATGAACAACAACTGGGGCTACTGCGCCCAGGATCACTGCTTCAAGCCCGCCTCCATGCTGATCCGCAAGCTGGTGGAATGCGTCAGCAAGGGCGGCAACTTCCTGCTGAACGTGGGGCCGGACGAGCGCGGGCGCATTCCCGCGGAGAGCCAGGCCATCCTGAAGGAAATCGGCCAGTGGATGGATAAAAACGGCGAGAGCATTTACGGCTGCGGCAAGGCCGGCATCCCCAAGCCGGAGTACGGCCGCCTGACCCGCAGGGGCAATACGCTGTACTATCACCTGATGGACGCGCCCATCGGCTATATGGCGCTGGACGGCATCCGGTTTGGGGAAAAGATCCACGCCTATTGGCTGCATAACGGCCAGGACGCCAACATGGACGCCGGCTGGGTGCAGGGCGGATATCCCGGGGTGACCTTCGTCAACCTGGGTCCCAACCCCGTATTGCCCGATCCTGCCGATACGGTGCTGGCGGTGGAGCGGCTGGAGCATAATTAACTATTGTTATGATTCTGTAAAAAATAGTAACAATTTTTTACAGAATCATAATTTTTTGCTTGCATCCGCGCACAATATGGCATATAATAATGCTGAATGATTATAAATCAGCGCATCTTTCGATAACGCGAAAAGGATGGTTGAGAACGATGAAAAAACTGTGTCTTATGCTGCTGGCCCTGTGCCTGCTGCTGACGCTGGCGCCGCAGGCCCTGGCGTCCAGCATAGAGGTGCCCGCCACCGCGATCAACGTATCGCCCTCGTCCATGATGCTGACGGTAAACGGCTCGGACGATCTGAGCGTAACGGTGGAGCCCTTTAATACCACCCAGACCGGCGTTATGTTCAGCTCCAGCGATTCCACCGTGGCCTCCGTCACCAACACCGGCCACGTGACCGCCCACAAGCCCGGCACCTGCCAGATCTTTGTGCAGTCGGTAAACGACCATGTGGCGCAGAAGTTCTGCTCCATCACCGTGCTGGAGCCGACCAAGATCTCACTGGATACCACCCGGCTGTCCCTGCAGACCGGCTTTACCGCCATGGTAAACGCCTCGGTAACGCCCTATGATATCGCCATCAAGGGCGTGACCTTCTCCTCCAGCAATTCCAGCGTGGCCGCCGTATCCAACGAGGGCGGCACCTACACCATCGTCACCGGCGTCAGCGCGGGCACGGCCACCATTTACGCCTCGGCCGCCGACGGCACCTCCGCCTCCTGCGTGGTCACGGTGGGCGCGCCCATCACCGCCATCAAGCTGAACCAAAGCTCCGTAACGCTCAACGGCGGCTCCGTGCTGCAGCTGACCGCCACCGTGGAGCCCAGCAACGCCACCGATAAATCGGTGACCTGGTCCAGCAGCGACGAGCGCGTGGCCACCGTGGATCAGAACGGTACCGTAACCACCTGGAACACCGGCTACGCCATGATCACCGCCACCGCCAACGACGGCTCCGGCGTGAAGGGCAGCTGCAACTTTGCCGTGGTGGGCCTCAGCGTGACCCACGCGCCCACCGCCACGCCCTCCCCCTCGCCCGCGCCCACCCTGGCCCCCGGCCAGACGCCCGTGCCGCCCTCCGGCGCCATCGCCGCCAACCTGGCCAGCGGCAGCCTGAACCTGCGCGCCAGCGCCAGCCAGAACAGCAAGATCCTGGCCCGCATCCCGCAGAACGCTCAGCTGGTCGTGGTGGAAAGCGGCAGCAGATGGTGCCGCGTATGGTACAACGGCACCTACGGCTACGTGATGACCCAATTCCTGAGCCCCCACAAGATGCCCACCCTGCAGCCCGGCGTAACGCCCTCGCCCACCCCGGTGGTCACCATGGCTCCCGGCTCGCCCAGCGGACAGCTGGCCTACGTCAACACCGTCACCGGCAGCCTGAACATGCGCGCCCAGGCCAACGGCGGCGCCAAGGTGGTGCGCCGCATCCCCGAGAAGGCGGCCTTTACCGTGATCACCTACGGCGCCAACTGGTGCTATGCCTGGTATAACGGCACCAGCGGCTACGTGATGACCAAATTTGTCCGGCTGGCCAACGCCACGGCAGCGCCCTCCGGCACGCCCAGGCCCGCCACCGCGGTCACCCCCAGCCCCGAGCCGCTGAACGGCAGCAAGGCCCGCGTGAACACCACCGGCGGCAGCCTGAACATGCGCAGCGCCGCCACCACCAGCTCCAGCCGCGTGCGCCTGATCCCCAACAAAGCGGTGATCGATATCGTCACCTACGGCAAGGAATGGTGCTATGCCCGCTACGACGGCTCCTCCGGCTATGTGATGACCAAGTTCCTGGTGCTGGGCAGCGGCGTCAATAAATCCGGCTCCGGCTCCACCGCCGCCACCCCCGCGCCCACCGTGCCCGTGTCCTCCGGCAGCCTCAAGTATGCCCAGGTGGTCACCGGCAGCGGCGGCCTGAACCTGCGCAAGGGCCCCGGCACCGGCTATGGCCGCATCACCATCATCCCCAAAAACGGCTATGTGACCGTGCTGAACGAGGGCCTGATCTGGACTCAGGTCAACTACAACGGCATCACCGGCTACGTAATGACCGTCTACCTGAAAAAGCTGTAATCCCGCAAATCATAATCGCCCCCCGGAAAACGCGCTGTTTTCCGGGGGCTTTTGTGGAGAACGGGGGAAAATGCAAATTGGGATTTGGCGGGGAGAGGGAACGAACGGGGGCGTTCCTTTCTGCCGCCCAGAAAGGAACCGAAAGAGGCTGCGTTTGTCGCCGTAAATGATGCTGGATTTTCCGCCAACAGGTTTTAACGCCTGCAACCGTTCCCGGGCCCGTAGCGCCCGGAAAACCTGCCCTTGGGCCGGTTTTCAGCGGAGGGCGGGCCGGAAGGCCCCGGGCAAGGCC
>CADAHU010000160.1 GCA_902787835.1 uncultured Eubacteriales bacterium | reverse complement strand
CTTCTGCGTGGAGTTCTATCTGTGCGGCGCTGATACCGATGTGTACAAGGCCGTGACCGAGCTGCAGGTGGGCGACGTGATCGATCTGGAAGGCTTCCTATACTGGTACAATGGAGCCAATCCCCACATCACTTCTGTGACCAAGGCTGCCGAGTAAAGCACAAAAGCAATCCCCCTCCTGCGGGAGGGGGTCTTTTTTCAATTAAAGGAGGGGAATTGCCATGCTTACCAAGCTGTATCCCATGGTGCAATTCAAAAAGGATACCTGGGAGATCGACGAATTTGACTGCGCCAGCATGTTCCTGCTGATCGGCAGCGAGCGCGCGCTGCTGATCGACTGCGGCATGGGCATCGGCGATCTGAAGGGCGCGGTGGAGCTGCTCACCGATAAGCCGGTCACGGTGGCGCTGTCCCACGGGCACGTGGATCATACCGGCAACGCCCGGCAGTTCGGCGAGGTATGGCTGAACCCCGCCGATCAGGGCGTGCGCATCCCGGAGGATCTGGAATGGCGCAGGAATGATGTGATCCACATCGCCCACCGGCAGAAGGACTGCATCGGCGCGCCCTACACCATGTTCCATCTGTATCCCTACGATCTGTACACCGATCTGCGGGAGCCGGAGGAGCCCCTGCCCGTGATCCACGACCTGGTGGACGGGCAGCAGTTCGATCTGGGCGGCGGCCGGATTGTAACGGCCTATGCCTGCCCGGGGCACACCGCCGGGGAGATGGTTTTCCTGGACAGCCAGACCCGCACGCTGATCGCCGGGGACGCCATCAACTATAACCTGGGCATCGGCGCAGTGCCGGTGGAAACCACGCTGAAGGCGCTCAAACGCATCCGCGATCTGGGCGATCAGTACGACGGCATATACAACGGCCATCACGATTTCCGCGCCCTGGGCGCGCCGCTGGATGACGATTGCCTGCCCACCATCATCGATATCTGCCAGGATCTGGTGGATACCGGTCGTTACACCCCCTGCCAGGTGCCCAGCTTCTGGGGCCAAAGCGTTCCCCTCACCCGTCAAACTCCCGCCGAAAGCGGCAACATATTCGCCAAGTTCGGCCATCGCGTGCTGGTGCACCGAGAGCGCAATTACCTGAGCTTCGATCCGGACAGGATTCGGGAGTAAACGGCAAAAGAAACGAACGAAAGCCTTCCTTTCTGGCGCCCAGAAAGGAAGCGTAAAAGGCAGCGACTGCGAAAGGTGCGCTGCCTCTTGTTATTTGGGTTGGGCAGTTGGGATATTACGGCGGCTGCTGGGCATTCCCGCCTGCAGGGGGGATCCTCCCCGCCTTTGGTAGGTGCAAGCGGACGCTTCGCTCTGGCTGACAGCGTAGGTGGCGGTTACATGTGTTTGCCAGCAGTCCGCCTGCGGAAAACTCCACTCTCCCCTCTCAGCGCTTAGCGTAAGCTCGGCTTTCAGTCGCCGTTTAATAATCCGGTTGCGGGGAATAATATTGCCGGCGCCGTAATTTGCCCCGGTTTGTTCGTCCTGTTTTTGATATGGCAAAAAGTGTTTGACATGACTAACTATCTGTGGTATGATGATTTCAGGAAGATATCCTCTTCCGCCAAAACGCCGGGAAGACACGCAGGTGCCCGCCCGGATCGGACGTCCGGGGCTTCTTCTACTTCCTCTCGGACGTCCGTTTTTTGTTGCCAACGATTTTTTATAGAAAGGATGGATCCACTTGAACAATTTCTCTATCACCAAAGTCATCGGCCGCGAAATCATTGACTCCCGCGGCAATCCCACCGTCGAGGCGGAAGTCACCCTGGCCAGCGGCATCATCGGCCGCGGCGCGGCTCCCTCCGGCGCTTCCACCGGCGAGTTTGAAGCGCTGGAGCTCCGGGACGGGGACAAGAGCAGGTTTGGCGGCAAAGGCGTTTCCAAAGCCGTGAGCAACGTCAACACGGTCATAAACGACGTGCTGCAGGGCGTGGACGCCCGGGATACCTACGCCGTGGACGGCGCGATGCTGAAGGCAGACGGCACCAAGGATAAATCCAACCTGGGCGCCAACGCGATCCTGGCGGTTTCCATCGCGGCGGCCAAGGCGGCCAGCGAAGGGCTGGGCGTGACGCTGCATCAGTTCCTGGGCGGCGTGCAGGGCAACAGCCTGCCCGTTCCGATGATGAATATCCTCAACGGCGGCGCCCATGCGGACAGCTCCGTGGATACCCAGGAGTTCATGATCATGCCCGCCGGCGCGCCCTCCTTCAAGGAAGGCCTGCGCTGGTGCTCCGAGGTGTTCCAGACGCTGAAAAAGCTCATCAAGGACATGAAGGATGTTACCGCCGTGGGCGACGAGGGCGGCTTTGCGCCTAACAGCCTGGGCGGCGATGAGGACGCCATTGAGCTGATCCTCAAGGCCATCAAGGCCGCCGGCTATGAACCCGGCAAGGATTTTGTGCTGGCCATGGACGCCGCCTCCTCCGAATGGAAGAGCGAGAAAGGCATGGGCTTCTACCATCAGCCCAAGTCCGGCAGGGATTTCACCTCCGACGAGCTGATCGCCCACTGGGAAAGCCTGGTGGACAAGTATCCCATCATCTCCATTGAGGACGGCCTGGACGAGGAGGACTGGGAAGGCTGGCAGCGCATGACCGCAAAGCTGGGCCACAAGGTGCAGCTGGTGGGCGATGACCTGTTTGTTACCAACACCGAGCGTCTGGCAAAGGGGATCAGGCTCGGCTGCGGCAACTCCATCCTGATCAAGCTGAACCAGATCGGCTCCGTATCCGAGACGCTGGAGGCCATCAAGATGGCGCACAAGGCCGGCTATACCGCCGTTACGTCCCATCGTTCCGGCGAAACCGAGGACACCACCATCGCCGACCTGGCCGTGGCGCTGAACACCCGTCAGATCAAGACCGGCGCGCCCAGCCGTTCCGAGCGCGTGGCCAAGTATAATCAGCTTCTGCGCATCGAGGAAAGCCTTGGCGAAAACGCTGTGTATCCCGGCTTTGACGCCTTTAACGTGAAGCGGTAACAGACAGAACCCGATAAGAAAGCCCCGCTGATGATCACTATGTCATCGCGGGGTTTCTTTCTGATTCTGTCCGGAATGCCATCCTGAAATCCGTTCCTTTGACCGTATCCGGTCATGCCACGCTGCCGCATCACACAAACACATCATACCCCATCCCCGGGAATACCACCCGGTTCATGGAGTGATTGCTTTATGAATCGCTTCTCCCCACATATCCAGCTTTCTATCCCGCGCTTCTGAATCCATGCGCGGGTGATAGGTCTGATACTGCAGATGATGCAGCACGGATTCGGGATAGAGTCCGCAGGAAATCCCTGCCATATAGGCCGCGCCGATGCCGGAAAGCTCCTCCGCCTCCGGGCAGGAAACGGGGGTATTCAGCAGGTCGCTCTGGAATTGCATCAGATAGCCGTTCCGGGTTGGGCCGCCGTCCACCCGCAGGATGGGCAGGCGGATGCCGGTATCCTTCTCCATGGCGGCGATCACGTCGTGAATTTGGAAGGCGATGCTGTCCAGAGCCGCCCGAACGATCTCGTTTTTACCCGTGGTGCGGCTCATGCCGCAGAGCATGGCCCGGGCGTCGCTTTTCCAGTAAGGCGCGCCAAGACCCGTGAAGGCGGGCACCAGGCAGGCGGTATCGGCGGGATGGGCGGCTTTTGCCAGGGCTTCGGTTTCGCCTGCGGAGGCGATCAGCCCCAGGCTGTCCTTGAGCCAGGTGATCACCGCGCCGGTGTAATTGAGGTTGCCCTCCATCACATAGGACACCTGCCCCTTGTATTTCCAGGCCAGAGAGGTGACCAGGCCGTTTTGCGAGGCGGCGATGTCCGGACCGATGTTCATCATGATGGAGGAGCCGGTGCCGTAGGTGGCCTTGGTCATGCCTTTTTCCAGGCAGCCGTGACCGAACAGGGCGGCGTGGCTGTCGCCCAATACGCCGCAAATGGGAATTTTTCTTTGCAGCCAGCCGCCCAGATCGGTT
>CADAHU010000159.1 GCA_902787835.1 uncultured Eubacteriales bacterium | reverse complement strand
TTCTGCGCAGGCCGCTGCGTGCTGCCCGGCCGCTGGCCCACGGTTTGGCGCGGGACAGACTGCTGGGTTTTGCGCTGCTGATACCCGGTCTTATCGCCCACCGGCCCGTTGGTCTTCGCCGGGCCATGGGTTTTCATGCTGTCGCCTGAGGCTTTTCCGGTTACGTTCTTTTTGCGGTTGATTGGTCCGTTTGACATACGCTGCAGCTCCTTTTTCCGATTAAAATCAATAATCCTTGGCGTTCTTTTCGTTGGCTTCCCGGGCAATCTTTTTCGCTTCCTCCTGACATTCCAGGAAAACCTCCACCACCGTGGGATCAAAGTGCGTGCCCGCCTCCTCCCGGATAATAGCGATGGCCTTTTCAAAGGGGAAGGGTTCCTTGTAGCTTCGCCGGGCCACCAGGGCGTCAAACACGTCGGCCACCGCCATGATGCGGGCCGAAAGCGGGATCTCCTCTCCACGGAGACCCTGGGGGTAGCCCTTGCCGTCCCAGCGCTCATGGTGGTACATGGTCAGGTTTTTGGCCTCGGTCATGTATCCCGCCGATTCCTCCGGCATCATATCAATGGCCCGGTCGATGATCTGGCCGCCCACGGTGGTATGGGATTTCATCTCGCCGAACTCCTCGTCCGTGAGGCGTCCCGGCTTATTGAGCAGGGCGTCGGGGATATGGATCTTGCCCACGTCGTGCAGCGGCGCGCTGTTGATCACATCCGCCATATACGCATCGGTGAGCAGGCCGGGATACATGCCCTTCTCCTTCATCCTGTTCATGATCAGCTGCACATAAATGGCGGTGTTGCGCACATGGTTGCCCGTGCACTTGTCCCGGCTCTCCACCAGGTCGGCCAGCACCATGATCAGGCCGTTCTGCAGGTGGCTGATCTGCTCGTTTTTATGCTGCACATCGGCGATATAGTGCACCGTATCCTCGGCGTTGCTTCGGATCGCGTGGTACAGATTCTCGATCTCATCGCCGGTGTCGATTTTGAGCGCCTGGATCTTTTTCAGGCTCTTGTTGCGGTTGCCCTCGATATGGGAAGCAAAATCGCCGGTGACCCGGGCCATATCGTTGATGGGGCGGATGATGACGCGCTCCGCCGCCCAGGCGCCGCCGCACAGCACCATCAGGAAGAAGCTGAGGAACAGGGAGGCCACCTTGGTCAGGAAGATGTTCTCGTTGGCCTGCAGGCGCTGCATCAGGATATCCACGCCCACATAGCAGCAGCAGTCCCCGGCGGAATTGCGCACCGGCAGATAAACGCTCAGCAGCCAGCCATAGGTTTCATCGGACACCACGGGATCGATGTCGCGCCCGGCCAGCAGATCGGGCACCAGGGGCATGAAGGCATGATCAAAGGGGATCAATTCGCCCGGGGCCGCGCCGGTCTCCTCCGACGTATCGGGATCGAACACCACATGGCAGCCGTCGGGCAGGATCTGATAGACGTACACATAGGCGATATCCTCCGAGCTGGCGGCGATGGCAGCCATGCGCCCCTCGCTTTCCAGATAGCCCGGGGCTTCCTCGCCCAGGGTCATATACTCCTCCACCCGGTCAGGGTCGAAGGCAGCCTCCACGGCATGGGCCACGCCCATCGCCATCTGGCTCTCCTCGTCGATCACCGCGGTATGGTACAGCCGCAGGCTGATCACCGTGACCGCCGCCGTAACAATGATGGCCGCGGCAGAGATCAGCAGGATCACCTTGGCGCGCAGCGAGACCCGCCGCACCCTGGAGCTCCGCAGGCCCGCGCTTTCATCGCTGGCGAGCCGCAGGAAGGCAAAATGATCATAAACGGAGGCGGGCAGCAGCCGCACGATCAGCGCGGAAACAGCCACCACGATGGCCTTATCCGCAATATCCAGCAGGAAATCGGCGATCAGCTGGGATAAAAACGCGCTGAAAACGCCCTTTTCGTAGATGCTGACGGCCAGGGGCGAGGAAACGCCTTCCCCGATGCCGCCGTTGAACAGGCGCCAGGTCAGCACAGAGCCGATGCCGCCGCCGATCAGCGCCAGGCTGAGCGCCGCCAGCAGGATATGCGGGAAACGGCGCAGCCAGTTCCTGCGGCAGAAGGCCGCGGCGCACAGGCCGATCAGCACGCTGGTAAAGCAATAATAAATGGAAATCGGATCAAAAATGCCGATGATGATGTTGGTAAAAAAGCCCACGATGACGCCGGGGATCAGCCCGCCCACCGCCGCGGCCACCACAATGCCGATGCAGTCCAGATACAGCGGCAGCGAAAGCCATTGGGCCACGCGCGCGCCCAGGAGGTTGAAACCGATACAAACGGCGCAAAGCAGCAGCAAAGCCAAAAGCTTTTTCGTTTTTTTACTACCTTCCATCGTTTTTCCTCCCTTTGCCGCCGGCCATCATACACCATAATAATTATATCACGGGCAGGCGTCAAAATCAATGCGCATCCCCGCAAAAGGGATGCGCAAATGGTTATGCCTGCCGTATGGCCTTCAGCTCGTAATCCGCCTCGGTGATCGCGGCCCGCACCGCCGTCTCGTCCAGCGGGCCCTCGGCCTCCACCCGGGCGATGCCCTGCTCATGATCAGCCTGGGCGCTGATCACCCCGGGCAGCGCCTCCAGCGCGTTTTGCACCGCCATCTCGCAATGGTGGCACATCATGCCCTCGATGGACAGGGTGTAATGCCGCGTCGTATCGGCTTCCGCCGGTTTGACGCGCTTGCGGCGGGGATGATCGTGCCGGGCATCCCGGAGCCTGAACAGGTTGAGCCGCAGGGCGTTGGACACCACGCAGAAGCTGGAAAGGCTCATGGCCGCCGCGCCGAACATGGGGTTCAGCGTCCAGCCGAACAGGGGGATGAACAGACCGGCGGCCAGCGGGATGCCGATCACGTTATAAATGAACGCCCAGAACAGGTTTTCGTGAATATTGCGCAGGGTGGCGCGGCTCAGGCGGATGGCGGCGGGCACATCGCTCAGGCGGCTTTTGACCAGCACCACGTCGGCGGCGTCGATGGCCACGTCCGCCCCCGCGCCGATGGCGATGCCCAGATCGGCCCGGGTCAGGGCCGGGGCGTCGTTGATGCCGTCACCCACCATGGCCACCTTGCCCTGCTTTTTCAGGCTGCGGATCACGCTCTCTTTGCCCTGGGGCAGCACGCCGGCGATCACCTCGTCCACCCCGGCCTGCCGGCCGATGGCGTCGGCGGTGCGCTGGTTGTCGCCGGTGAGCATCACCACGCGGATGCCCATGCTGCGCAGCTCCCGGATGGCCTGGGGGCTGTCCTCCTTGATCACATCGGCCACGGCGATCAGCCCCGCCAGCTTGCCCTCCCGCAGGAAGGCCAAGGGCGTTTTTCCCTGCTCTGCCAGCATCTCCGCCGCCTGCCGCAGCTCCGCCGGGATATCGGCCTTTTCCGCGATGAATTTCATGCTGCCGCCCAGCAGTTTTTTCCCTTCCAGTACAGCGGAAACGCCGTTCCCGGGCAGCGCCTCAAAGCCCTCCACCGTCTCCGCCCGGATGCCCCGTTTTTCGGCCTCGGCCATCACCGCCCTGGCCAGGGGATGCTCGCTGCGGCTTTCCAGCGCCGCGGCCAGGCGCAGCAGGCTGCTTTCATCATCGCCCGCGCCGGGCACGATATCGGTCACCTGGGGTTCGCCGCGGGTGATGGTGCCGGTTTTATCCAGGGCGATCACATCCACCTTGCCGGCCTCCTCCAGGGATATGGCGGTCTTGAACAGGATGCCGTTCCTGGCGCCCACGCCGTTGCCCACCATGATGGCCACCGGGGTGGCCAGGCCCAGGGCGCAGGGGCAGGAGATCACCAGCACGCTGATGCCCCGGGCCAGGGCGTAACCGATCTCCCGGCCGCCGATGAGCCAGGCCAGGGTGGTGATCACGGCAATGCCGATGACCGCCGGCACAAACACGCCGGATACCCGGTCGGCGATCTTGGCGATGGGCGCTTTGGTGGCCGCCGCGTCGCTGACCATGCGGATGATCTGGCTCAGGGTGGTATCCTCCCCCACCCGGGTGGCCCGGCA
>CADAHU010000158.1 GCA_902787835.1 uncultured Eubacteriales bacterium | reverse complement strand
CAGCAGTGGCGACAAACGCAGCTTTCTTCGGTTCCTTCTTGGGCTCCAAGAAGGAACGCCTCCGTTCGTACCCCTCCCCCGCAAATTACGGTTTGTCTGCTTTTTTATCAGAGATAATATAAGGAAGTCCGCCAGTCGCTTCTTTTGCTGCAGTGTGTCAGCCGCCGCTGTCGCAATTTGTCCATGTACATATTGCGGAACAGTAAAATTTGTGCTATAATATTACGAAAGTATTAAGGGAGTGCGTCAAAATGACGCGCTTCCCGCTTTGACGCCGGGCGAATTGTAAAAACCTGGCGGGCAAATTGAATTTGGCGGGCTCCCGCGCTACAATGGAGGCAGGAAACGGAGGTGAGCGTATGCGTAAACTGATTATGATGCTGCTGTTTGTATCCCTGCTGGCGCTGCCGGCGATGGCGGAGGAGGCCGATTTATCACGGGCCTGGCTGGACGCGCAATATGAATCGCTGGTTCCCGCGGGCGTGGACGCGCAGCGGACCGAGGAGGCGTATACGCTGGCGCTGTCCGGGGATGCCCGGGCGCTCAGCCTGCGGATCACCGTGGAGGGCGATCTGCGCTTTGGCCGTTACGCCCAGTATGTGCGCACGGCGCTGCTGGACCCCGATACCGGCGACGCGCTGGGGCTGGACGCGGTGTTCAGCGATACGGACGCCCTGCAGGATTTCCTGAACGATTATGTGGAGGAAAGGGTGCAGGGGACGCTCAACACCTACCTGGATGCGGACGATTTGCTGCCCGTGCCGCTGGAAAACGTCTATTTTGACGCGTACGGCGTCACCTTCCATTATCCCGGCGAGCGGTTCCAGTATTTCAGCGGCCATGCCGGGGCGGTGCAGCTGCAGTGGTATGAGCTGCGCGAGCTGCTGGCGATCCCCGAGCCAGAGGCGGCGCTGCCCCTGGAAGTGGGAGGGCAGATCGATGATCTGCTGGAAGCCTATGGCAGCCTGACCGAGCCCGACCTGGTGCAGGGCGGGGAGATTTATGAGTTTGAATCGCCGCTGCTGCGCGGCGTGCAGGCCATTGCCGATGACGCCGGCCTGGTGACCGCCCTGCGGTACGGCCGCTTCAGCATGCAGGGCGCGGAGCCTGGCATGGCGCGGGATGCGGCCGAAGCGCTGCTGGGCGCGCCCGAGGTGACCACGGAGATCACCGCCGAGGCGGCGCAGCTGCTGCGGCTGGAGCCCGGCGTCCGGGCGGTTTACCCGGATTACAGCTTATATTACGACGCGGGCGGGACGCTGTACCTGCTGGAAACCGCGCTTTGATAAGGAGACAATCACCATTATGGCGCAAACCAAAAAAGCCCAGCAAAAAACCACGGACCGCAGCGGCATGCAGCGGATCCTGTTCAGCTGCGTATTTCTGGCGCTGGGGCTGGGCTGGGCCATGGGGCTGCTGCTGGGCACGGCGTCGGCCTGGCGCACGCTGCAGCTTTTCCGCGATACCGCCAACGGCCTGGCCGGGGCGGTATGCCTGGCGCTGCCGGTGCTTTCGCTCTGGGCGGCGGCGCTGCTGTACGCCTCGGCCCGCCGGCATATATCGCCGCGCGTTTTTCTGTGCGCCCTGGGCATGTACCTGTGCCTGCTGGCCATCCTGACGCTGGTTACCTATGTGGGCGGCCATGAGACCAGCCTGATCGAGTATGTGGCCAACAACAACAAATCCCGGCTGGGGATCGTCAACAACACCTCCTATGGCGCGTGCCTGGCGGGGGCCTATAACCTGCGCAGCTTTTACGGCGGCCAGCTGGCCGGCGGCGGGCTGCTGGGCATGGCCATCGCCTATCCCATGCAGAGCGTTTTTGGCGATGTGGGAGGCGTGGCGCTGCTGGCGGTGATCGCGCTGATCCTGCTGCTGGTGATGCTGCGCGTCAACCCCATTACGCTGATCGGCACGCTGGGCGACCGCCGCTACCGCCGGCAGGAGGAGCGGCGGCAGGAGCTGCAGCAGGCCATGCCCCAGGAGGCGGAGCAGCCGGCCTTCAGCGGCATGCAGATGCCCATGGAGCCGCTGATCCCTCAGCAGAACGTGCGCTATACCTCCACCAGCGTGCAGAGCGATACCGAGCCCACCTACCTGGTGCAGGATAACCCCGCCGCGGCCCCGGCCAACGTGCCCCCGGGCTTCGTGCCGGTGCGGAGCGGCGAGCTTTACGAGGAGCATATCCCGGTGTTCGATTCCGCCCCGGCGGAGGAGAAGCCCGCCCGCCGCAGGCGCGCCGCCCAGAAGCCGGCGGAGGCAGCGCCCGCGCAGCCGGAGATCACCCGGCCCGTTATGCAGCCGGTTCCCGAGCCCGCGCCGCAGCCCGTTCCCAAGCCCGCTGCGCAGCCCGCTGTTCAGCCGGCTTCCAAGTCTGCTGCGCAGCCCGAGACTGAGGAGGAGCTGCCCTGGTACGATGAAAACGAGGCGATCCCGCCCATCGAGGATCGGCCCCTGCCTCCGCCCGTGACCCGGCCTACGGTGCGCGATACCGGCATCAGCGGCGGCGGGCACAGCTCCGGCCAGCCCCAGCAGGTCTTTACCGATCCCGCCGTGCCGCTCACCGGGGAGCGCATTTCCATTACCGGGCAGAACAACGACCGGCCGCGGATCGATCCCTTTGAGGTCAAGCATACCGCCGAGGCGCTCAAGCAGGCCACCGGCAATTACACCTTCCCGCCCATGAGCCTTTTGCAGGATCCCAAGCATCAGCATGTGGATACCAGCGCGGAGGACGAGGCCCGGGCCAAGCTGCTGGAGCATACCCTGTCCTCCTTCAACATCGATGCCCGGGTGGAATATGTGGTGCATGGCCCGGCCATCACCCGCTTTGCCCTGCGCCTGGCCGACGGCGTAAACGTCAACCGCCTGGGCACGATCTCCAACAACCTGGCCATGAGCATGCGCGCCGTGGGTTTGCGCATCGAGATCCCCATCCCCGGTACCAGCCTGGTGGGCATCGAGGTGCCCAACGAGAAGGTTTCCATGGTCACGCTCAAGGAGGTATTGGACAGCGATATCATGCGCGCCAATCCTTCGCCCACCGCCGTGGCCATCGGCAAGGATATCACCGGCCAGCCCATCTGCTGCGAGCTCAGCGATATGCCGCATATGCTGATCGCCGGCGCCACCGGCAGCGGTAAATCGGTGTGCATCAACAGCATCATCCAAAGCATCCTCTACCGGGCCACGCCCCAGCAGGTGCGCATGCTGATGATCGACCCGAAGCTGGTGGAGCTGCAGCCCTACAACGGCATCCCGCATCTGCTCACCGAGGTGGTCAGCGATCCCAAGAAGGCCGCCGCCGCCCTGGACTGGCTGGTGCAGGAGATGGGCGACCGCTACCGCAAATTCCAGCAGATCGGCGTGCGCAACATCAGCGGCTATAACAAAAAGATGACCAACGCAGCGGACAAGATGCCCGATATCGTGGCCATCATCGACGAGTTCAGCGATCTGATGGTGCAGTGCCGCAAGCAGGTGGAGGAATCCATCCAGCGCCTGGCCGCCCTGGCCCGCGCCGCCGGTATCTATATGATCGTGGCCACCCAGCGGCCCTCGGTGGACGTGATCACCGGCGTGATCAAGGCCAATATTCCCAGCCGCATCGCCTTCGCCGTGGCCAACAACGTGGACAGCCGCACCATCATCGACTCCGTGGGCGCGGAGAAGCTGCTGGGCAAGGGCGATATGCTTTACTTCCCCCGCAGCGAGTTCCGCCCCGTGCGCGTGCAGGGCTGCTTTGTCACCGATAACGAGGTGCAGGATATCGCCGACTATGTGAAGCAGCACAACGAGGCGCTCTACGATGAGCGGGTGGACGAGCATATGGAGAAGGCCACCCAGGAGCAGGAGCAGCCCGCCAACGGCAAGGAGCCTGATTACGAGATGCAGGCCGATACCGAAAACGAAATGCTGCAAAAGGCCATCGCCATGGCGGTGGAGAGCGGGCAGATGTCCATCAGCATGCTGCGCCGCCGCCTGGGCCTGGGCCACAGCCGCGCAGGCAAGCTGATCGATACCATGGCCAACATGGGCATCGTCAGCCAGGACGAGGGCCCCAAGCCCCGCCGCACGCTGATCACCCGGGAGGACTACCTGAAAATGCAGGCGGAAATCATGGATCAGTGATGAGGC
>CADAHU010000157.1:3531-9831 GCA_902787835.1 uncultured Eubacteriales bacterium | reverse complement strand
TGGCTGCGTGATCTTCCGCCTCACCGCCACGCCCCTGGGCAACGAGAACTTCCACAAGGGCAAATTCTGGGATTACCCGGATCAGACGTGAGCCTGCATTCTTCCCGCCCACAGGGAGATTCTTCGCGCGGCCCATCCGTATGGGGCCGGCTCTGAATGACAGTGTTGGGTGGGTTGATCCTTGTTTGCTGTTGGGTGGCCGGCTCTGAATGACAGTGTTGGGTGGGCGGATTCTTGTTTGCTGGCTTGTCAGCCACTTATGCGCCAACAAACACGTATAGAATCCCTCCCTCGCGTGTCATCCTGACGCCCCGCAGGCGGAAGGATCTCCCCCTCGAGGGCGGACACGTCAACAAACACCGGCGACATACCCCCGCACCCTTTCCGCCAACAGGGAGATTCTTCGCACGGCCCATCCGTATGGGGCCGGCTCTGAATGACAGCGTTTGGTGGGCTGATCCTTGTTTGTTGTTGGGTGGCCGGCTCTGAATGACAGCGTTGGGTGGGTTGATCCTTGTTTGTTGTTGGGTGGCCGGCTCTGAATGACAGCGTTGGGTGGGCTGATCCTTGTTTGTTGTTGGGTGGCGTAATGAATGACATACAGTGGGGAGGATCTTGCTGTCGGGCTTGATTCAAGTCTTTTAACGTCACCCTGCCCGCCCCACGCGTGTCATCCTGTCGCCCGCAGGCGGTTCGCTTGCGCCTGGGCATCCCGGCCCTGTTCCACTTCTTCCGCAAGCAGGGCTACGATGTTTGGATTTATTCCGCAAATTACTATTCCATGGAGTATATCCGCCACCTGTTCCGGCATTACAATATCCGGGTGACGGGCATCGTAACGGGCACGGGCAGGAAGGCCGCCGCGGACCCGGAGAAGCGGGCGCAGCTGGAAAAGCAGTTCAAGGAGCTGTACACCGTGACCTGCACGCGGATAAAAACACCCTGGTGTGGGTGGATAACGCAGCCAAAACCTTCCGCGAATATCCCCTGCACGAGGGCGCGCAGTGGTCCGCGGAGATCATGAATATTATCCGGGAGATTGCTGACAATGAAAAAAAGAACGCCCTTGGATAATATGCGCGTCTCCTTCGATCTGGACGAGGTGCTGTTCGTATCGCCCAAGACCCATCTGACCGAGCCGCCGCTGCCCTTCCCGCTGAACAAATTCTATCCCGAGCGGCTGCGGCTGGGCACGCCGGAGCTGATCCATGCGCTGCAGTCCATGGAATGCGAGGTTTGGGTGCACACCTCCTCCTTCCGGTCGGAGCGGTACATCAAAACGCTGTTCCGGCTCTACGGCGTGCGCTTTGACGGGATCGTCAACGGGGACAGGCACCTGCGGGAGGTGCAGCGCGACAGCCGCACCATCCTGCCCCAGAAGCTGCCAAACCATTACCGTATCTCCCTGCACGTGGATGATGAATCGGCGATCTGCTCCCTGGGCAGGGAGTACGGCTTTGAGGCCTACCAGCTGGACGCCCAGGACGACAAATGGAAGGACAAGATCATCGAACGGGTAAAGGCGATCCGCCGTCTCCGCCTGGAGCGGATGGCGGCCGCCCAGCATCAGCAATAAAACGGAATTGTATGGGGTGATCGTATGGATATGGATATTCTCCTTTTCCTGCAGGAGTTCCGGAACGGCGCGGGCGCGTTCCTGACGGATTTTCTTTCCAAAATGACCTTCCTGGGTGAGCTCAATTCCGCCCTTGTGATCATGGCGGTGCTCTACTGGAGCGTAAGCAAGGAGCTGGGCGCCTATCTGCTGATGGGCTGGAGCGGCAACCGGCTGGTGAACGGCGCGCTGAAGGTGACCTTCTGCGCCTACCGGCCCTGGATCCGGGACGCGCGCATCCTGCCCTACGGCAACTCCATGACCACCGCCACCGGCTACTCCTTCCCCAGCGGACATACCATGAACGCCGCCACCGTGTTTGGCGGGGGCGCGCTGCGAAGGGACCTGCCTCGGCCCCTGCGCATCGCGCTGGGCGTTATCGTGGCGCTGGTCGCCTTCAGCCGCATCTATCTGGGCGTCCATACGCCCCAGGATGTGCTGGTGGGCACGGCGGCGGGCATGCTGGTGATGGCGCTGATCCTGCGGCTGATGCAATGGATCGCCGCCCATCCCGAAAAGGACGTGCTGGTGGTGTGCGTCGGCACGGCGCTGGGCATCGCCATCGCCTTCTACGCCAGGCTCAAGGGCTATCCCGAGGATTATGATACGGAGGGCCGGCTGATCGTGGACGGCGTCAAGATGGCCAATGATACCTTTAAGGGCGTGGGCTACTGCGTGGCCTTCCTGATCGGCTGGCTGCTGGAGCACCGGTTTGTGGGCTTCTCCACCGAGGTGCCCCTGGCGCAGAAGCTGACCCGCGCCGTGGTGGGCCTGCTGGGCTATTACGCGGTCAGCCTGATCCTGGGCGCGCTGCTCAAGGTCTGGCTGCCCGGGCCGGCGGGCACCACCCTTTCCTGCTTTCTGCAGATGTTCTACGTGGCCTTCCTCTTCCCGCTGTGCGCAAAACAAATGGAGCGCAGGCGGGCGGCGGCATAAATCCGGGCGGCGGGAAGAAAAATCCCCGCCGCCTCGTTTTATCATTGTATAAACAAAATTCAGGAGGAACAAACCATGAAAAAGCATGCTTTTATAACGGTTTTTGCGGCGCTGATCCTGCTGCTGGGGAGCGTCGGCACGGCGCAGGCGGAGATCATCCCCGCCCATGGCGAGGGGCAGATCGGCCTGCAGGCCGTGGTGCTGTGCGAAACGCTGACTCTGCGCCAGCAGCCCAGCGCTTCCTCCAAGGCGGTCAAAACCCTGCGCTACGGCGATCGGATCATCGTGCAGCCGGAAACGGGCGGCTGGGCGGCCTGCTTCCTTACGGACAGCGTGGACGGGGGCCGCGCGGGCTGGGTCAACGAAAATTACCTGGCCATTGACCCCGCCTGGTACCGCACGGAGGGCAAAACGCCGGTGCACGCCTGGAACGATGCCGACTCGCCCAGGGTTGCCCTGCTGGACGAAAACACCACCCTGCCCATCCTGAAGGCGGAGGGCGCCTGGCTCCTGGTCAGCCTGCGGGGCGCGGCGGGATGGATCTATGCCCCGGAGGCCCGGGAAACCGGCCGGCGGGACGGGGAACGCTTCGAGACCACCATCCTGCTGGAGGGCATGGAGGAGAGCGTCCGCTATGAGCACATCGTAAGCGCCGCCCTGGGCATCGAAATGGATTACGACTGGGAGAACTTTGAGCGCCGCAGCGAGGGGGACCGGGAATGCTTTGTCTCCCGCTATGACGATCCCGTGAATCCCGAGGATTACCTGGAGCTGCGCTTCCGCGCCGGGAATGCCGACGCCATCGCCGCGGAGATCGGCGCGGCGCTGTCGCAGACCTACGATATCGTGCAGCAAACCCTGGATCTGGACCGCGCGGGCCAGTGCGTCTGCATCCACGCCTCCGCCGTCAAGGGCCAAAACATCACCGCCGAGCGCATGCAAACCGTGTATATCATCCCCGCCGCCAATGGCTGCATCGTCGCCACCGCCCACTGCACCGCGGAGAGCTCCGAGGGCTTCGGCGTGCGGGCCGGGTATATGATCAACACCCTGGCGCTGCTGGATCGCGCTGGGGAATAAACGGGGAGGATACGCGCTTTCTTCTGAGAAGAAAGCTGCAAAGAAGCATGCGGCGAACCGGGTTGGGTGGAAGAACAAACTTGTTTCCGCCAGATTGGTTTAGGTCGCAAAGAGAGTTCCCGGACAACCAGAACACAGAAAAAACGGCTCAAAAACAAGCTTGCTTGCTTTTGAGCCGTTTTTTCTGTGTTCAGCGGTGCGCAAAGCGCACCGCATGATCAGCGAAGCTGATCTTGCCCGGGGCCTTCCGGCCCGCCCTCCGCTGAAAACCGGCCCAAGGGCAGGTTTTCCGGGCGCTGCGGGCCCGGGAACGGAGGTAGGCGTAAACCCCGTTGGCGGAAAATCCAGCAACAGCAGTGGCGACAAACGCAGCCTCTTTCGGTTCCTTTCTGGGCTGCAGAAAGGAACGCCCCCGTTAATCCCCTTTGGCAGAGAATCCCTCAGCAGCCCTTTCTGCCGCTCCGGTGATCCTCGATGGAGCAGGCGGCAGGCGCGCCGTACATGCCCACGTCGCCGATCTCCTTGCAGTGATCAAAAACGGGGCTGTTGTCCCGCAGGTGGGTAAACGCGCTCATGTTGCGGATGTTTTCGCCGATGTTGATGTACTCAAACTCATTCTCCCGTCCCTGGATCTGCTGGTGCACAAAATCGCAATAGGGGCAGGTGGGCATGCCGTAAATCTTGATCATCCCTGTTCAGCTCCATTCTTCTGCAATGATTTTGGGGGCTCTCCGCTCCATTATACACAAACCCGCGGCCGCTGTCCACCGGCGTTGACACGGGCGCGGCCGCTATTGTAAAATAAAACGATTCTTCAAAATGAGAAAGGGGCGCGCCCATGTACCGCTATATCGCCTTTGATGTGGAAACGCCCAACCGGCTGAACGACAGGATGAGCGCCATCGGAATCTCAGTGGTGGAGGACGGGCGGATCACCGACGCCTTCTTTTCCTACGTGAACCCGGAAGCGCCCTTCGACCCCTTTAACACCCAGCTGACGGGCATCGACGCGCGCACCGTGGCCCATGCGCCCGCCTTTCCGGAATTATGGCGGCAGATTGAGCCGCTGATGGCCTCCGGCATCCTGGCGGCGCATAACGCGGTGTTTGATCTGGGCGTGCTGAAAAAATGCCTGCGGGATTACGGCATTCCCTGGAAAAGCGCCGCCCGGTATTGCTGCACGGTGCAGATGGGCCGGCGGCTGCTGCCCGGCATTTCCCACTCGCTGAACGCGCTGTGCGATCATTACGGCATCGCCCTGGATCACCATCAGGCGGACAGCGACAGTCACGCCTGCGCGGAGCTGCTGCTGCGGTATTTTGCCGCCGGGGCCAGCGAGCGGGATTTTATCCGCACCTACCGCCTGGTATAAGGCACACAATCCAAACGCAATGAAAACCATCCTTTTGAACGGAAGTCCCCGGAAAAATTGGAACACGGCGCTGATGCTGAAGGAAGCGCAGAAGGGCGCGGCCTCCGCGGGCGCGGAAACGGAGTACATCGATCTGTTTGATTTGAGCTATACCGGCTGCCGCTCCTGCCTGGCCTGCAAGCGGAAGGGCGCGGAACGGTGCAAGTGCTTCTGGAAGGACGATCTTTCGCCCGTGATCGACCGGATCTTTGCCGCCGACGCGCTGATCGTCGGATCGCCGATCTACCTGGGCGATATTACCAGCCAGCTGCGGGCGCTGATCGAGCGGCTGCACTTCTGCGCCCTGTCCTATGACGATTACTCCAATTACTTTACCGGCAAGGTGGACGTGGGCATCATCCTGACCATGAACGCGCCCAGGCCCTTCTACGCCATGGCGTACCAGGATAAGGCCAACGAGATCGCCCGGAGCTTCCAGGCGCTCCACGGCAGCGTGGAGGTGTATCCCTGCTGCGATACCCTGCAGGTAAAGGATTACAGCCGGTACAATATGGCCGGCTTCAACGAGGCGCACAAGCAGGAAATGCGGGAAAAGCAATTCCCCCTGGATCTGGAAAACGCCTTCCGGATGGGCGCGCGGCTCGGCAGGGGTTGAGAAAATTGGGATTTGGCGGGGAAGGAGTACGAACGGGAGCCTTCTCTTTCCGCGCCGGAAAGAGAAGCAGAAAGGGCAGTTTGAGTCCGCTCCTGTTGCACGTGGCAGCGGCTGACAATTCAACAAACAAGGATCAGCCTGCTCACCGCTGTCATTCAGAGCCGGCCCCATACGGATGGGCCGTGCGAAGAATCTCCCTGTGGGAGGAAAGGGCGCAGGGATCCGCCAACAATGTTACGAGTCCTTGCCCGCCTTCGGGGGGAGATCCTCCCTGCCGTTGGCAGGCGCAAGCGAACACCCTGTGGGGTTCAGGATGACACACGTAGAGCGGGCAGGATAACACTAAAATACTTGAATCGTCCCCCGCCGTATGTCATTCATCCGGCTACCCAACAACAAACAAGAATCCACCCACCCAACGCTGTCATTCAGAGCCGGCCCCATACGGATGGGCCGTGCGAAGAATCTCCCTGTGGGCGGAAAGGGTGCAGGGGTACGCCGTCAATGTGAAGAGACTTTGTCCGCCTGCGGGAGGAGATCCTTCCGCCTTTGGCGGACGCAAGCGAACACAGGCTCCGGATGACAGCGTTTAGGAAGAAGAAACTTTTTTCCGTCCGTTCGGCTTAAGCCGTCCAGCGAGTT
>CADAHU010000157.1:0-3523 GCA_902787835.1 uncultured Eubacteriales bacterium | reverse complement strand
TTCCTCTCTTTGTTCAGCGGTGCGCTTTGCGCACCGCGCGCACGGCGGAGCCGTGCTGCCAGGGAACGGTGATCGGCGCAAAACCCAGTTGGCGGAAAATCCAGCAACAGCAGTGGCCACAAACGCAGCCTTCTTCGGTTCCTTCTTGGGCCCCAAGAAGGAACGCTCCCGTAAAACCAGTTGGCGGAAAGACCCGCAACAGGAGCGTCGACAGCGCAGCCCTCTTCGGTTCCTTCTCGGGCTCCGAGAAGGAAAGCTCCCGTAAACCTCCATTTGCGGAAAATTCCGCAACAGCAACTCGTCCACTAATAACTAAAAACTGAAAACAACTCTCCACTCTTAACTCAAATCTCCACCATAGCGTCAAAAACCCTGGGCACCAGAATGAGCCGGTACATAGCGGCGTAAATGGCGCGGACCTGTTCAGGAGATTGGGCGGCGCTCCCGGGCAGGGATAGCAGGCGGAAGGGCACATGAAATACGACAGCCCGAACGCCGGTTTCCCGCAGGCCGTTGCGCAGGTAAAAGGCCAGCCGCCGCTCCCGATGGGCGCGCTCCGCGGCGTCCGGCGCACAGTCCGGCTCCTCCACCTCCAGCAGCACGCAGTCAAAATCCCGCATGGGCCCGGCAATCAGCGCCTGCAGGAAATGGCTGCCCACGCCCTGATCCCGCAGCTCCTCCTCCACCGCAAAATAATCCGCCAGCGCCCAGCGGCCATCCTTTATAAAATAGGCGTAAGCCAGGATGCGGCCGTCCTCCACAAACCCATAGCAGGCGTAATTGCCCCGGGCCAGCGCCTCCTCGATGGCGGAAAGCGGCTTGAGCTCGTCCGCGGGAAAATCCCGGGTCATCCGCTTTTTATACACCGCGCGGATCTCCCCGGGCTCCAAAGCGCGGATCAGACACGTATCTGGCATTTTTCTCTCCCCATAAAAAGGCCGCCGCGGAGCGCCCAGGAAGCGCCCCGCAGCGGTTTTGAATACACGCAGAAATTACTTTCTGTCCGCGATCTCCTGGCGGAGCTTGGCGGCGAACTCCTCCACGGTGTACACCGTGGTCTGATCGGTGGCGCGGTCGCGCACGGAGATATTGCCCTCGGCGATCTCCTTTTCACCCAGGATGATCATGTAGGGCACCTTATCCACCTGGCGCGCGTAGCGGATCTTGTAGCCGATCTTCTCGTTGCGGTCGTCCAGCTCCACGCGGATGCGCAGATTGCGCAGCTCGTTATACACCTTTTCGGCGTAGTCCATGCTCTTGTCGGATACGGGCAGCACCTTGACCTGCACGGGGGCCAGCCAGGTGGGGAACACGCCCTTGGTCTCCTCGATCAGGTAGGCCATGAAGCGGTCCAGGCTGCCCAGGATGGCGCGGTGCAGCACCACGGGGGTCTTTTCCACGCCGTCCTTATCGATGTATTTGAGGTCAAACTTGGCGGGCAGGCAGAAGTCCAGCTGGCAGGTGCTGAGGGTGTACTCCGCGCCCACGGCGGGCTTCACGTTCACATCCAGCTTGGGCCCGTAGAAGGCGGCCTCGCCGATCTCCTCGGTAAAGTGGATGCCCAGCTCGGTGAGCACCTCGCGCAGGGCGCTCTCCGCCTTCTCCCACATCTCGTCGTCCTGATGATACTTGACCTTGTCCTCGGGATCGCGCAGGGACAGCACACAGCGGTAATCGGTGATGCCGAAATCCTTGTAGGTGGAGAAGATCAGGTCCACCACGCTGGCCACCTCATCCTTGATCTGCTCGGGGGTGACGAACAGGTGGGCGTCGTTCTGGCAGAAGTGCCGACCGCGCTCGATGCCCTTCAGGGTGCCGCTGGCCTCAAAGCGGAAATCATGGGCGATCTCGCCGATGCGGATGGGCAGATCGCGGTAGCTGTGGGGCCGGTTGGCGTAGATGCGCATATGGTGCGGGCAGTTCATGGGGCGCAGCACGAAGCTCTCGCCCTCCACCTCCATGGCGGGGAACATGTTATCCTTGTAGTGCTCCCAGTGGCCGCTGGTCTGGTACAGCGCCACGGTGCCCACGCAGGGGGTCAGCACGTGCTGATAGCCCAGCATGACCTCCTTATCGCGGATGTAGTTTTCCAGCTGCTGCCACAGGGTATAGCCCTTGGGCAGGAACATGGGCAGGCCGCGGCCCACCAGGTCGTCGGTCATGAACAGGCTCATATCCTTGCCGATGCGGCGGTGATCCCGGGCCTTGGCCTCCTCCACCTCTTTCTCGTAGGCGGCCAGCTCCTCGGCGTTGCGGAAGGCCACGCCGTTGATGCGGGTAAGCATCTTGTTCTTCTGGTCGTTTTTCCAGTACGCGCCGGAGAGGGCGGTGAGCTTGAAGGCCTTGAGCGCCTTGGTATAGGTCAGGTGCGGGCCCACGCACATATCGATGTAATCGCCCTGCTGGTAGAAGGTGATCACCGCGTCCTCGGGCAGATCGGCGATGTGCTCCACCTTGTAGATCTCGCCGCGCTCCTGCATGAGCTTGACGGCCTCCTCCCGGGGCAGGGGATAAACCTTGAAGGGCAGGTTCTCCTTGACGATCTTCTGCATCTCCTTCTCGATGGCAGGCAGATCCTCGTCGCTGAGCTTCACATCGCCCAGGTCGATATCGTAATGGAAGCCCTTCTCGGTGGCGGGGCCGTAGGCGAAGTGGGCGTCGGGGTAGATGTGCTTCACGGCCTGGGCCATGATATGCGCGGCGGAATGGCGGAGGACTTCCAGCTCCTCCTCGGCGGGGCATTCGGCCACGTGGCCGTCGTTGTAGATGATCTTCATGACACGCTCTCCTTTTTGGTCGTTGTATGGCGCGCTGGCCGAAGATACCAAAAAAGCATCCGTCCCACTGCTGGGACGAATGCCATAGCATCCGCGGTTCCACCCCGCTTGCCTGATTACCACTTTTGCATGCTCTATCGGTCATGGGCCGCCCGCCGTCGGAAGATGGTACCCCCGGGTCGGCGCTCTCTTTCGCCGCTTCCCCCGGAGACGTGTTCTTCGTCCCCCGGCAAGTGGCTTTATTATAGCACGTTTGGGGATTTTGTCAACGCCGATTATTCAAAGAACAGATCGGCATGGGTGCCGGTGCGCTGCAGGACGAGGATCAGCCGATCCCGCTCGATCCGGTACATGAGCAGCCAATCAGGCTGAATATGACATTCCCTGTATGCCTTTTTATCGCCGGTCAGCGCGTGATCGCGGTATTGCAGCGGCAGCGGACGATCGGCCAGCAGCAGATCGATCACCTTCTGCAAAAGGGAAAGATCGTATCCCCGCTTCTTGACGCGCTTGTAATCCTTATGGAATTGGGAGGTGGTCTCTAAAATCATTGCGCGTCATCCTCTTCCGCATCCAAATCCCGGAACAGCTCCGCGGCGGAGGCATACTGCTTTACCTTTTTCCGTCCCGCCAATATATCCTCCGTTTCCCGCATGGCCTCCAGCGTTACCTGGTTGGGCGTCTCATGCCGCACGGCGAAGGGCAGGCCGTCCGCCTCCAGGCTCTGGCGCAGAAACACGTTGACA
>CADAHU010000156.1 GCA_902787835.1 uncultured Eubacteriales bacterium | reverse complement strand
GCGCTCCGCTGCTGCTCCTCCAGGGACAGTTTATCGGCGATCAGGGCGATGAACTCGCCGTTGGTGGGCTTATCCTCCGGCGTGGCCACCCGGCAGCCGAAGGCGCGGTTCAGGCTCTCCACCCGGCCGCGGCTCCAGCCCACCTCGATGGCGTGGCGGATGGCGCGCTCCACCTTGCTGGCGCTGGTGCCGAAGCGCCGGGCGATGGTGGGATACAGTTCCTTGGTGATGCGGTTGATGCTGTCCGGGTTATCCAGCACCAGCTTGACCGCCTCCCGCAGGAACTGATAGCCCTTGATATGCGCCGGGATACCCAGGCTGAGAAAGATATTGCTGAGCCGGTCGTCCACGGACCGGGCCGCCATCGGGAAGGGCACCGGATCGCTGCCCACCGGATCCTGCCGGCGGGCGGCATCGCGGATGCGGGCGCAGATGGCGGTCAGATCGGCGGGCTTTACCATATAATAATCCACGCCCAGCCGCATGGCGCGATGGATAAAATCCTCCCGGTTCAGGGCAGTCAGGGCGATGACCCGGGGCCGATCCTCCGCCGGCATCAGCTGCAATTGCTCCATTACGCCGTAGCCGTCCAGCTGGGGCATGATGATATCCAGCAGCAGCACGTCGGCATGCTTCTCGTTCAGGATCCGCAGGGCGTCCACCCCGTTGGACGCCTCGCCGATCACGGCCATATCCTGCTGGCTATCCAAATAAGCGCGCAGTGACGCGCGGATTTCATCATTATCATCGGTGATCATAATCTGAATTTTATCCATAAAGCTCCTCCTTTAGCTTCTGTCGGGCGCGGGCCTTGCCGAAGGCCGTCCTTTGCCGTCCGATCCTCTGACGGAGCCGATTATAGCACAGACCGGGGGCGATTTGTGGATTTGGACAGAAGCACTCCTAATTCGACAAAGAAAGTGCGCGATCGCGCGGCGCCGGGGATCAAAAAATGACATTTGAGCGGATCTGCGGCGGTGTTCATGCGGCGGCGGTTGCGCGGCGGCCCTGTTTATGGTATATTGTACCCGTGCTCAAGAAAATGCGCGCTGCGCAAAGGAGGATTTATCTGATGAACAACGCTCCCTTCCAGAATGCGAAGCCCGTACGCCGCCCCGCAAACAAAAAGCTGGCCGTCGGGATCGTCGTGGCCGTCGTGGTATTGATCCTGGGGATCATCCTGTACACCAGCTGTACAGCCATCGTCCCCACCGGCTATACCGGGATCCTGACCACCTTCGGCAAGGTATCCGATTACACCCTGGATGCGGGCTTCCACTTCAAATCCCCCTTCCAGAAGGTTACGCTGATGGATAACCGCGAGCAGAAGAGCAGCTTCAGCACCGAGGCCTTCTCCAGCGATATCCAGCAGGTCAACGTGATCGGCTCCATCAACTATAATATCAACAAGACCACCGCCATGAACCTGTTCAAGGATGTGGGCGTGGGCTACTTCAGCACCCTGGTTTCCCCCCGCCTGCTGGAGAATATGAAGGCCGTGTTCAGCAAGTACACCGCCGAGGAGCTCATCTCCCTGCGCGATCAGCTTTCCGTGCAGACCCGGGAGATCCTCTCCGCCGAGATGTCCCGCTACGGCATCAACATCATCAGCGTATCCATTGAGGATATCGATTTTGCCGACGCCTTCACCGACGCCGTGGAAGCCAAGCAGGTGGCCCAGCAGGGCAAGCTGAAGGCTGAGATCGAGCAGGAGCAGGCCACCATGGAAGCCCAGCAGGCCGCCTCCCGCAAGAAGATCGCCGCCGAGGCCGAGGCCAGCGTGCAGAAGATCAACGCCGATGCCGCCGCCTACGCCATCCGCGCCGAGGCCGAAGCCCGCGCCGAGGCCAACCAGCTGATCGCCGGCTCGCTGACCGACGCCCTGATCAACTACACCCAGGTGACCCAGTGGAACGGCGAGCTGCCCACCTACATGTCCGGCGAGGGCGCCCAGACCGTGCCCGTGCTGAACCTGGGCAAGTAACTAAAACCGCCTCTCCGGCGTCCCCGCAGCCCGCGGGGACGCCTTGATCTGTTTATAAACAGGAGGATAAAAATGGAACCGCTGATGCTGTGCATCCATATGCCCCGGGAACGCGCCATGCGGCTGGCCTTTGCCGCCATGTCCCAGGGCGTCCGCGCCAAGCTCGTGGAGCCTGCCCAGGAGGGGCAGACCCTGGCCGCCCTGTGCGGATTGCAGCCCCTGGCCCCCGCTGCGCCCCGGGTGCAGGTGGGCGAGGAGATGCTGGTGCTGGCCTTCCTGGAGGAGGCGCAGCTGAACCGGCTGCTGCCCGCCCTGCGCCAGGATATGCCCGCCGTGCGGCTCAAGGCCGTGCTGACGCCCACCAACCAGCTGTGGAACTGCGGTCAACTGTATCATGAACTGCGCGGCGAGGCAGAGGCCATGGCCGCGGGCAGGGGCGGGCAGGGCCAATGAGCGAGCGTATCAGCGTACAGCGGTTCATCGATCAGCTGGATCATTGCTTTGACCGGGGCGATATGCGCGCCGCCCGGGAATGCCTGCAGCGCTGGGAGGAACGGGCCCGGGAATTGGGCGACGACCGCGGGCTGCTGGCGGTGCTCAACGAGCAGGTAGGCTATTACCGCCGCACCCAGAAAAAGGCCAAAGCGCTGGCCGCCCTGGCGGAATGCATGCAGCTGGTGGAAAAGACCGGCGCGGAGGGGCTGCTCAGCGGCGCCACGGTGTATATCAACGCCGCCACCACCCTGGCTTTCTTCGGCAGCCCGGAGGAAGGGCTGAAGCTCTACGACCGGGCGGCGGCCTGCTATGAGGGCCAGGGCAAAACCGAAACCTATGAATACGCCGCCCTGCTCAACAACAAGGCCGGCGCGCTGAACAGCCTGGGCCGGCTGGATGCGGCGGAGCGCTGCTGGCGGCAGGCGGTGGAGATCCTGAAGCGCGAGGGTCGGCATGACGGCGAGATCGCCATTTCCCTGGTGATGCTGGCGCACCTGACCTTTGACCGCGACGATACCGCCTATCCCCAGGTGGAGGCGCTGCTGGACGAGGCCTGGGAATACCTCAATTCCAGCCGCCAGCCCCGGGACGGGAATTACGCCTATGTGCTGCGCAAGTGCGCGCCGTCCTTTGATTATTTTCAGCGTCCGGAGGCCGCCCAGGCGCTGCGGGAGGTAGCCAAGGAGATCTATGAAGGGGCTTGATCTGGCGCGGGCATATTATGAGGAATACGGCAGGCCCATGCTGGCCCGGGATTTTGCCGGCGTGCAGGATCGCATCGCGGCGGGCCTGTGCGGGCATGGGTCGGAGTGCTTCGGCTTTGATGATGAGATCAGCCGGGATCATGATTACGAGCCCGGCTTTTGCCTGTGGATCACCGCGGAGGATGAGCGCGCCTTCGGCTTTAAGCTGTTCCGGGCGTACAGCAAGCTGCCCCGGGAATTCCACGGCGTAAAGATAGAGAACAAGAGCCTGTTCGGCTCCGATTTCAAGGGCGTGCACACCATCGAGCAGTTCTATTCCTTTTATATCGGCAGCCGCATGCCCGAGACCAACGCCGAATGGCTGGCAATCCCGGATTTTTACCTGGCGGAGGCCACCAACGGCCAGGTGTTTGCCGATCCCTTAGGGCAGTTTACCGCCATCCGCCAGGCGCTGCTGAACCGGCCCGAGGATGTGCGGCTCAAAAAGCTGGGCTCCTGCCTGTTCCATATGGCGCAGCTGGGGCAGTACAATTACGCCCGGTGCCTCCGGCACGGAGAGGGCGCTGCCGCCGCGGTGGCGCTGGCCGATTTTTGCCGGCAGACAGCCCAGGCGGTATTCCTACTGAACCGCGCCTACGCCCCCTACTATAAATGGCTTTTCCGCGCCATGGGAAATCTGCCTCTGCTGGGCAATCTGGCCGCGCCGATGCAATCGCTGCTCGAAGCGCCCATGGACGCCGAAAAAAACGGCCCCATGATCGAGGAGGTTTGCGCGCGCGTGGCCGCGGAGCTGCGCCGACAGGAATTGAGCGATTGCCCCGATCCCTACCTGGAGCCCCACGCCTACGCCGTGGGTGAGCGCATCCGGGACAATGAGCTGCGCAACAGCCCGGTGATGCTGTAACAAAGAAGCAGCCGGCGAACCAACTTGAATCGAAAACCAAACTTGTTTCCGCCAGTCTGTATTCGGCCGCCAAGCGAGTTCCCGGACAACCAGAACACAGAAAAAACGCCTCAAAAACAAGCTCGCTTGCTTTTGAGGCGTTTTTTCTGTGTTCAGCGGTGCGCAACGCGCACCGCGCGACCAGCGAAGCTGGCCTTGCCCGGGGCCTTCCGGCCCGCCCTCCGCTGAAAACCGGCCCAAGGGCAGGTTTTCCGGGCGCTACGGGCCCGGGAACGGTTG
>CADAHU010000155.1 GCA_902787835.1 uncultured Eubacteriales bacterium | reverse complement strand
AAGAGAAAAATCCGGAAAAATCAAGCTTGTTTGATTTTTCCGGATTTTTCTCTTGTTCAGCGGTGCGCTTTGCGCACCGCGCGGCCAGCGAAGCTGGCCCTGTCCGGGAACGGTGGTAGCCGTTAAAGCCTGTTAGCGGAAAAGCCCGCAGCATTTACGACGACAAAGCAGGTTTTCTGCTTCTCTTTTGACTCAAAAGAGAAGCGTATCCCCTTCCCCGCCAAATTCCAATTTGTATCATGTCATGCTCCCCGGCCCGCGCCGCGGAGCGCCTCCCGCATTTCTTCAGCAAAGAGCCCGGCCAGGATCTCCGCCCCCTCATCGGAAGGATGCAGCCCGTCATAGGTCAGGGCGATGGCCTCCGGCGGGTAAGGGTAGGCGTCCTCCAGGGGATCGAAGGGCACGCCGATATACGCCGGATAGGGCAGATCCTGATAGCCGCCGTCCTTCCGGAGGCGCTTGAAGCGGATCAGCCGCTCCTGGGTAAAGCCGGAGCGGCCCCACAGATCCACGGTGCGCACGCCCTCCGATGCGTAGGCCGAAAGCAGCTGCCGGGAAAGATCGCGCAGCCAAAGGCCGTTTTCCGGCGCGTAGCTGCCCGGGGCGTTGTTTTCCGGATCCAGGATGTACACAAAATCCGCCCGCTCCACCGGGTTGCCCGCGATGATGACCGCCTGCGGGGACGCCTGCCGGATATGATCCAGCAAAATGCCCATATTGCCCAGGATGGTGCCCGGGGCGCGGCGCTGCAGATCCTGCATGCTGCCCATGGGGAAGGGCCGGTGCCAGTCGTTGGTGCCCAGCAGGATGGTGTATACGTCAGCCTCCGGGATGGGCACGCTGATCCAATCCTGAAAGGTGGAGCCGTTGATGCCGATGTTGTTCAGCCGCAGGTCATATTCCGGCAGCCTCTCCAGGATGCGGGTCATGTAGCCCTTGCGCAGCCGGTATGCGGTCTCATCCAGATGATCATTCAAATAGGTAAAGGAATCGCCAATGGCGCACCAGCGCAGGGTTTTCATTGCGCACCTCCGTATATTCCATAGGTATTTTCCCAATCCCCCACAAAGCTCCTGAGCGCCGGGGGCAGCTTGGAAAGCGCCTTCTCCCGCAGCGAATGCATGGTATCATCCATGCCCTGCCGCGCGTAATAGGGCCAGGCGATGGCGCAGGCAATATCCGCCAGGGTATCGCTGTCACCGCCCAGGGAAATGGCATTGCGCAGCGCGTCCTCAAAGCTGGCAGACTCCAGGAAGCAGAGGATGGCGGGCGGCACCGTTCCCTGACAGCTGCCATCCATTTTATAGACGGGGCGGAGCGCGTCCACCGTGCCGGTCAGGGGATAATAATGCTGCCGGATATAATCGCCGATCTCCGCCTTGGATGCGCCGTGCCCGGCCATCCAGACGGCAGCCGCCGTGGCCTGAGCGCCCTTGATGCCCTCCGGATGGTTATGGCTCACCGCGGCGGACACCTCCGCCAGGCGCAGCGCCTGCTCCAGCGTATCCGCGTACTCCGCGCAGGGCGAAACGCGCATGGCGGAGCCGTTGCCAAAGCTGTTATAAGGCTTGGGGATGGCCACATACCGGCCCTTGACCAGCCATTTATGGAACGCGCGGCCATAGCCGCCCAGCAGGGGCGATATGGGATAGCGCGCCGCCGTGACGCGCATCTCCCGCACCAGGGCGGCGATCAGCGCCTCGCCGTCCCCTGCCGCCTGCAGCGCCCGGGCCACCGCAACGGTCATCAGCGTATCGTCGGTATAGCCGCAGCCCTCCGAGAACAGCGGAAAATCCTTTGTTTTGATATTGTGGAACTCGTAGATGGAGCCCACCATGTCCCCTATGATCGCGCCGATCATGTTCCTTACCCCCTTTCGTTCCCTTTCATGGGCATTATACCATAGATCCCCGTCCGGCGGTCGCCTGAATGGCGACATTTGTTTTTCTGCTGTCCCCGCCGTGCGCGCCGCCCGGGTTTATGCTACAATGGATGCGCAATTCTATTCTGAACGCGCAGGTGAGCAGCAATGGCAAAAAACGATCTGCAGGCGGATATCATCCTCCGCGGCGGCGAAATCATCGACGGCACGGGCCGCCCCCGCTTTGCGGGCGATATTGCGGTAAAGAACGGAAAGATCACGGCAATCGGCGATCTTTCCGCCATGCGCGGCGCGGAGGAGCTCCGGGCGGAGGGCCTGGCCGTCGCCCCGGGCTTCATTGACGCCCACGCCCACTCCGATACCGCCTTCACCCGGGACAGCAGCGGCGCGTCCAAGCTGTACCAGGGCATTACCACCGAGATATCGGGCAACTGCGGCGACAGCCCCTTCTCGGCCCCGCCGGGCAACGCGGACCCCTGGCAGCTGTCCTCCTTTGCGGATTATCTGGAGGCCTTCCGCGCCCGCGGCTGCCGCATGGCGGTAAACCAGGCGCTGCTCGTGGGCCACGGCACCCTGCGCGAGGCGGTGGTGGGCAAGGAGAACCGGCCCCCCGCCCCCGATGAAATGGCGGAGATGCAGCGCCTGCTGCGCCGGGATCTGGCGGACGGGGCCTGGGGCCTTTCCCTGGGGCTGGAGTACGCCCCGGGCTGCTTTGCCGGCCAGCAGGAGCTGAACGCCCTGGGGCAAACGGTGGCGGAGGCCGACGCCATTGTTACCTGCCATATGCGCAGCGAGGGCCTGCAGATTGACAGCGCCTTGAACGAGCTGGCGGAAATCGGCCGCTCCTCCGGCGCGCACGTGCACGCCTCGCATCTGAAGCTGGACAATTATACCGTGCATGGCCGGGCTCCGGCCGTCTGGGAAACCATCGAAGCCTTCAACCGGAAGGGGATCCGCTTCACGGCGGATATGTACCCCTACGCTGCCTCCTCCACCACGCTGAGCATCCGCTGCCCCCGGTGGAGCCTGGACGGCGGGCGGGAAGCGCTGCTGCGCCATCTGCAGGGACCCCGGCGGCCGGAGATCCTGGAGGGCATCCGCAGCCATTACTTTAACGCCCAGCGCGCGGAAACCTGCCTGATCAGCGACGACGCCGGGCTGTGGCCCGAAATTGTGGGCAAAACGCTGCGGGATGTGGCGGAAAACCTGCTGCACACCGCCGATTACGCCGAGGCCGCCGCCCAGGTGCTGCTGCGCACCCAGGGCAAGGCCTGGTGCGTGTTCTTTGTGATGAGCGAAAAGGATATGCTGTACTTCCTCTCCCGGGATATCGGCATCGGCTCCGATGGCTACGCCCTGCCCGGCGACCCGGGAAAGGTGAATTTTGTCCCCCATCCCCGCTCCTATGGCGCCATTGCGGAGTTCCTGCGTCTGGCCCGGGAAAAGGGGCTCTGCTCCCTGGAGGAGGCGGTGCGCCGGGTGACCGGCAAGCCCGCGGCGGTCTTTTCCCTGCCCGACCGGGGGCGGCTGGCGGTGGGCATGGCGGCGGATATCACCGTATTCGATCCCGCGGCCATCGCGCCCCGGGCCACCTATCTGCAGCCCGTGCAGCTGGCCCAGGGCGTGCACACGGTGATCGTCAACGGCCAGATCGCCCTGCGGGACGGCCGGCAAACCGACGTCCGCGCCGGGCAGCTCCTGCGGAAGCGCGCCATAAAGTAACAAAAAAACCGCCGGCCGGGAAGCCCCAGCCGGCGGTTATCGTTTTTTTACTCCTTCATCAGGGCCGCCCCGGCGTTCCAGGCTTTGCCGACCCGCTCGCCGGATACGTAGTAACCGTGCTTGAACTGATCAAACGTCAGCGCGCGCAGCCGCTCGGGATCCACCTTGCCCTTTTCATCGAGCACCGCTTCCTCCGCGGCCACGTTGACGATCTTGCCGACGATGGCGTACATGTTTTCCGTATGGATCACCTCGGCCAATTCGCACTCCATCACCACCGGGAATTCCTCGATGATCGGGGCGTTCACATGCCCGCTTTTCACGGCGTGATAGCCGGTGCGCTCAAACTTGTTCTCCATCTTGTTTCCGGAGGCAATGCCAAAGAAATCGGCCACGTCCATATGCGCCTGATCGGCCAGCGCCACGGTGAAGGCCTTGGTCTTCAGGATGTTCTGCGTCGTCTTATGATCCTCGTCGATGAACAGCGCAATTTTATCCATGGCGCAGATCATGCCCCAGGCCGCGTTCATCACGTTGACCTTGCCGGTTTCATCGTACGCGGCCACCATCAGCACAGGCATGGGATACACAGCCTGCAGCACGCCCAGATCCTTCTTCATAAAAACCCCTCCAATTTATAAAATTGCCTCTCCTCACATGGAATGATATCACAAGACCCGCTTTGGAGCAAGCCCCGACAATCAGGCGGAAGGCGCAAAGAATACGCATGCTGTTCTCTGGCTAAAGGCAGACAAGCCGTAATTGGCAG
>CADAHU010000154.1 GCA_902787835.1 uncultured Eubacteriales bacterium | reverse complement strand
GACCGGGCGGCCATGATCGAAAACACCCGCAAAGCGCCCCTGTGGGTGCACTTTGGCGCGGGCAATATCTTCCGCGCCTTCCAGTGCGCCGCCGCCCAGAAGATGCTGGAAGCGGGACAGATGGCCTCCGGCATCGTGGCCGTGGAGGGCTATGATTACGAGATCGTGGAAAAGGGCTACCGCCCCAACGATAATTACACCCTGCTGGTAACGCTGAAGGCCAACGGCAGCGTGGATAAAACGGTGATCGGCAGCATTGCCGAAAGCTGCATCCTGGACAGCGAAAACGACGCGGAGTACGGGCGGCTGAAGGAGATCTTTGCCAATCCCAGCCTGCAGCTGGCCACCTTTACCATCACCGAAAAGGGCTATGCCATCACCCCCGCTGTGGAGGCCGATTTTGCCAACGGCCCGCAGAAGCCCCAAAGCTACATCGGCAAGGTGGCCAGCCTGCTGTACACCCGCTATCAGGCGGGCGGCGCGCCCATCGCCATGGTGAGCACCGATAACTGCTCCCACAACGGCGACAAGCTGAAGGCCGCCATGAACGCCTTTGCCCAGGGCTGGCAGGACGCGGGCTTCGCGGCCTACGTGAACAGCGGCAAGGTGTCCTTCCCCTGGTCCATGATCGATAAGATCACCCCGCGGCCCGACGCCTCCGTGGAGCAGATGCTGCGCGAGGACGGCCTGCAGGGGCTGGAGCCGGTGGTTACCAGCAAGCACACCTACATCGCGCCCTTCGTCAACGCGGAGGAGAGCGAGTATCTGGTGATCGAGGACGACTTCCCCAACGGCCGTCCGCCGCTGGAAAAGGCCGGGTTCATCTTTACCGACCGGGACACCGTCAACAAGGTGGAGCGCATGAAGGTGTGCACCTGTCTGAATCCCCTGCATACCGCCCTGGCGGTCACCGGCTGCCTGCTGGGCTATACCCGCATCTCCGATGAGATGAAGGACGCCGACCTGACGGCGCTGATCAACAAAATCGGCTATGCGGAGGGTCTGCCCGTGGTCACCGATCCCGGCGTGATCAATCCCCGGGATTTCATCGACACGGTGGTGAACGTGCGCCTGCCCAACCCCTTCATGCCCGATACGCCCCAGCGTATCGCCTGCGATACCAGCCAAAAGATCCCCATCCGCTTTGGCGAGACCATCAAGTGCTACATGGCCGATCCCGCCCGGGACGCTTCCGCCCTGGACGCCATCCCCCTGGCCATCGCCGCCTGGCTGCGCTATCTGCTGGGCGTGGATGACAAGGGCCAGCCCATGGAGGTCAGCCCCGATCCCCTGCTTTCCCAGCTGCAGGAGGCCCTCAGCGGCGTTTCCCTGGGCGATCCCGCTTCCGCCGAGGGCAAGGTGGATGCCCTGCTTTCCCAGGATGCGCTCTACGGCGTCAGCCTGGCAAAGGCCGGTCTGGACGGCAAAGTAAAGGCATACTTTGCCCGGATGCTGGCCGGCCCCGGCGCGGTGCGGCAGACGCTGCACGATTGCCTGGCATAACCCCCAAAACAGCGGCACCGGCTTATCCATCAAAGGACAAGCCGGTGTTTTTTATTTGTTTTCCATGCCGTTCAGCACCTTATAGAGCAAGCGGTACAGCTCCATGGCCTCGCCGGGCTCCAGGCGGATGCACGCGCCTACCTGGGGCGGCACCTCCACCGCCTTTTCCCGCAGCGCCAGGCCGGCCTCGGTCAGCTCTACGATGACCACCCGTTCATCCTCCGGGCTGCGGTAGCGGCTTACGATGCCCTTGGCCTCCATGCTTTTGAGCACCGGGGTCAGGGTGCCGCTGTCCAGATAGAGCTTTTTGCACAGATCTCGAATGCTGATCTTTTTTTCGCTCCACATCACCATCAGCACGATGTACTGGGTATAGGTCAAATCGATCCTGTCCAGAAAGGGATGATACTGCTTGATCACCTCGCGCGCCGCCGCATACAGGGGAAAGCAAAGCTGGTTTTCCAGCCTGAGAGAATCATATTGATCCATTTTTAAAGCCTCTCCTTAATCGCTGTAATCGGAATCCAGAACGATATAGAATTTGTACTGGGGGTAGGCGGCGCTGATCTCCTGCCGCACAGCATCCGCCGTGGCCTCCCGATCGGCCTTGAAATCCACCACCAGGTCGAAGGATACGGTCTTTTGCTCCGCGTCCAGGTACAGGCCGTGCACCTGCAGGATATCGGGATTCTTCTGCATGATCCCGTCCAGCGTTTTGCGGATCGCCTCGCTGTCCTGCTGGGAATCGTTGGAAGCGTAGATGCCTACGGTAAGCACGATGCCGAATTTTTCATACACGCCCACGGAGATCTGCCGGGTCAGGCGATGGATCTCCCGGGCGGGCATATCATCCGGCAGCTCCACGTGCACGGAGCCGATGATCTGGTTGGGGCCGTAATTATGCAGCGTCAGGTCGTAGGCGCCGCGCACGCCGGGATAGGCGCACACCGTTTCCTTCAGCTGGTCGGTCAGCTCCTTATCCGCCCGGACGCCGATGATGCTGTCCAGGGTTTCGGTCATCATTTCGATACCGGCCTTGATGATAAACAGGGAGATCACCGCGCCGAACCAGCCCTCCAGGGAGAGCCCCCAGATCAGGCTGATGGCCGCCGCCGCCAGGGTGCCTGCGGACAGCACGGCGTCAAACAGCGCGTCCGATCCGCTGGCCACCAGGGTGGATGCATTGATCTTTTCCCCCACGCCCTTCACATAGCGGCCCATCAGCAGCTTGGCGATGATGGCGGCCCCGATGATGATCAGCGATACGGTGGAATACTCCGCCGCCTCGGGCGAGAGGATCTTTTCCACCGACTCCTTGAGCGAGGTCAGACCGGCCACCAGCACCAGCACGGCAATGAGCACGCCGGTCAGATACTCGATGCGGCCCATGCCGTAGGGATGCTTTTTATTGGGCCCGCGGCCCGCCAGCTTGGTGCCCACGATGGTGATCACCGAGGACAGCGCGTCGCTCAGGTTATTGACGGCGTCCAGGATAACGGCGATGGAGCCCGACAGGAGTCCCACCGCGGCTTTGAAGGCCACCAGCACCACATTGACGCCGATGCCCAGAAAGCTGGTACGAATGATAGTTTTTTCCCGATCCATGGTTTCAGCCCCTCCCTGCGTCACCATTTTGCAACGCTAATTACGTCAAATTCAATTTGAGCAAATCGATTATATCCATATCGATCTGTTTTGTCAAGCCCGTTCCTTGATGCAGATTTGATTTTTCCAGTGTAAACTGTTATATAGATTTAGGAAGGAGGCGATGCCAATGATCCCCACCGCGCTGATCCTGGAGGGCGGTGGCATGCGCGGCGCGTACACCGCGGGCGTGCTGGATTGCTGGCTGGATCATGGCCTGCTGCTGCGGGATGTATACGGCGTATCGGCAGGCGCGTGCCAGGCCTGCAGCTATCTGTGTCGGCAGAAGGGACGCGCCATCCGCATCTGGGTCAAATACTCCGGGGACAAACGCTTTGCCAGCTTTTCCTCCTGGCTGCGCACGGGCGATTACTTCAACGCCGATTTTAATTATCATCAGATCCCGGATGTGCTGGAGCCCATCGATAATGCGGCTTACCTGAAAAACGGGGGCCGCCTGTACGCTGTTGTTACCGAGGCGAATACGGGCAAGGCGGCCTATCTGCCGGTGCAGGATATGCGGCGGGATGTGGCGCTGGTGCAGGCGTCCTCTTCCCTGCCCCTGCTGTCCAGGCCTGTAAATATCGGCGGCAAAGCGTATCTGGATGGCGGCGTGGCCGATTCCATCCCCCTGGCCCAGGCCATCCGGGATGGTTTTACCCGGAATGTGCTGGTGCTGACCCAGCCCGCGGGCTACCGCAAGCAGCCCAACCGCGCCATGCCGCTCATTGCGCTCAAATACCGCAGGCATCCGGGCTTCGTACAGGTCATGCGCAGCCGGCATACAAATTATAATGAAACGCTGGATCTGATCGACCGGGAGCAGGCGGCGGGCCGCGCCTTCGTGATCCGCCCCGAATCCGATCCCGGTGTGGGCCGGCTGGAGCATGATCCCGCCCGGCTGCAGGCGCTCTACGATACCGCCTACGCCCAGGCGGAACGGATGTACGGCGCGCTGAGCGAATTTTTACAATCCACATAATAGAAAAAAGATGCCCTGACTGACAAATTGGGATTTGATGGGAAAGGTACGTTGGGCTTCCGCAGCCCAAACCTGCGCCAAAGGACCTTCGGCCCTCTGGACTCCCAACGGGCGAACTACTTGAATTGGGAAACAAACTCGTTTCCGCCAGATTGGTTAAGTCGCCAAGCGAGTTCCCGGGCAAAAAGAACAAAGGGAAAATCCCTGAAAAATGAGCTTGTTCATTTTTCAGGGATTTTCCCTTTGTTCAGCGGT
>CADAHU010000153.1 GCA_902787835.1 uncultured Eubacteriales bacterium | reverse complement strand
AGCGGTGCGCTTTGCGCACCGCGCGGCCAGCGAAGCTGGCCTTGCCCGGGGCCTTCCGGCCCGCCCTCCGCTGAAAACCGGCCCAAGGGCAGGTTTTCCAGGCGCTACGGGCCCGGGAACGGTTGCAGGCGTTAAAGCCCGTTGGCGGAAAAACCAGCAGCATTTACGGCAAAAACGCAGGTTTTCTGCTTCTCTTTTGACTCAAAAGAGAAGCGTACCCCTCCCCTCCAAATCCCAATTTGCATATATTATAATGAAACTTTGCAGGAGCATGTTTTGCCGTGACCTGCGCGAAATGCGGCCGGAGGATTTGGAAGCTGTTGCTTTTCCGCTGCTGTGATGGTATAATCAGGGCAGAAATTGTACGCTTGGTACAAATAAATGACCGCAGGGAGGCTGCGCCATGGACAGACAGGATTGGGCGCCCGAGTTTTCCGCCCGCTTCGCCAGGCATGAGGACGAGCTCAAATGGCTTTTTTGTGAACTGTATCATAACGATATGCGCGCCTACGGGCGGTTTGTGGATATGCTGTACGAGGCCTGGCAGCAGCGCCCGGAGCGCCTTCGGGCCTCGGACAGGAGCCGCGAGGCCAACCCGGATTGGTATAAGGGCCACGAGATCGTGGGCATGCTGATGTATACCGGGGCCTTCGGCGGCAATCTGCAGGGGGTAAAGGACAGGCTGGACTATGTGGCGGACTGCGGGGTCAACTACGTGCAGCTCATGCCGCTGCTGGAGAGCCCGGCGGGCCGCAGCGACGGCGGCTACGCGGTCAGCGATTTCCGGAAGGTGCAGCCGGAGCTGGGCACCATGGAGGATCTGCGCGCCCTGGCGGAGGCCTGCGGGGATCGGCGCATCCTGCTGGGCATCGATTTTGTGATGAACCACACCAGCGAGGATCACGAATGGGCGCGGCGGGCCCGGGCGGGGGAGAAGGAATACCAGAACCGCTATTTCTTCTATGACGGCTGGGATATCCCCAACGCCTACGAGCAGACCGTGCCCCAGGTGTTCCCCACCACCGCGCCGGGCAGCTTTACCTGGTGCGAGGAGGCGCAAAAGGTGGTCATGACCACCTTCTATCCCTACCAGTGGGATCTGAATTACGCCAACCCCGCGGTGTTCACCGATATGACCGATAACATGCTGTACCTGTGCAACCAGGGCATCGATGTGATCCGCCTGGACGCCGTGCCTTATATCTGGAAAGCCCTGGGCACCAGCTGCCGCAACCTGCCCCAGGTGCATACCCTGGTGCGCATGATGCGCATGGCCTGCGAGATCGTGTGCCCCGGCGCGCTGCTGCTGGGCGAGGTGGTCATGGAGCCCAGCAAGGTGGCGCCCTACTTTGGCACGCCGGAAAAGCCGGAATGCCACCTGCTCTACAATGTAACCACCATGTGCACCATCTGGAACACCGCCGCCACCAAGGATGTGCGCCTGCTGGCCCATCAGCTGCGGCAGCTGTTTGCCCTGCCCAAGGAGTGCGCCTTTATCAATTACCTGCGCTGCCACGATGATATCGGCTGGGGGCTGGATTACGGCTTCCTGGCGGGGCTCGGGCAGCAGGAGGTGCCGCATAAAAAGTTCCTGAACGATTATTTTACCGGCAAATGGCCGGACAGCCCCGCCCGGGGGGAATTGTACAACGATGATCCGCGCCTGGGCGACGCCCGGCTCTGCGGCACTACCGCCAGCCTGTGCGGCATTCAGGCAGCCCGGGAGAACGAGGCCGATCTGACCCTGGCGGTGCGCTGGGATAAAATGCTGCACGCGCTGATGTTTACATTGAGCGGCATTCCCGTGCTGTACAGCGGCGATGAGATCGGCATGGAAAACGATGCCGCCTATCACCTGGATCCCATGAAGGCCGAGGACAGCCGCTGGCTGCACCGGGGCAATATGGACTGGCAGAAGGCCGCCCTGCGCCGGGAGCCGGACACGGTGGAAAACGACCTGTTCAGCGCCATCAAGCTGCAGGAGGCCCTGCGCGCCGCCCACACCGCCTTTGACGGCCGGGCCGACGCCTGGCTGCTGGATACGGGCAATGATCATGTGCTGGGCATCGGCCGCTACTACCAGGGGGAGAAGCTGCTGGCGCTGTTCAACTTTACCGATGTGGAGCAGACCGTGGTGCTGGAGGATACCTCGGTGTATACCGATCTGTGCCGGGGCGACCGCATGACCGCCCGGGTGCTGCATCTCAAGTCCGGCGGCTTTCTCTGGCTGCAGCAGATGGTGCAGTGATCCCAAAAAGGAGTTTTATAAAGGATGGAACGATCTGTCAGCAAGCTGCTGATCCGCGCGCTGGAGCGCGGCGGCATTGCCGCGGCCATGCGGGATTGGCAGCTGCGTCATGATGATACGGTGCGCGGCGCGGAGGATATGGACGCCCGGATGGCGGAGGCCCTGCAGGTGATGCGGGATGCCGCCCTGAAAGGCCTGGACCCCAAAACCCATTCGGTCAGCGGCCTCACCGGCGGCAACGCCGCCAAGCTGATGGCGGCGGCGCTGGCCGGGCAGACCGCGGGCGGCAGCCTGCTGGGACGCATCTGCGCCCGGGCGCTGGCGGTGGCGGAATGCAACGCCGCCATGGGCCGCATCGTGGCCGCGCCCACCGCGGGGGCCTGCGGCATATTGCCCGCGGCGCTGATTACCATGCAGGAGGAATACGGGTATACCGATGCGCAGCTGATCGACGCGCTGTACGTGGCCGGGGCCTTCGGGCTGATCATCGCCAACCGCGCCAGCATATCGGGGGCGGAGGGCGGCTGCCAGGCGGAGTGCGGCAGCGCGGCGGCCATGACGGCAGCGGCCATCGCTTTCCTGCGCGGTGGGGAGCCCAGGCGGCAGGCCGATGCCTGCGCTTTTGCGCTGATGAACCTGATGGGCCTGGTGTGCGATCCGGTGCACGGGCTGGTGGAGGTGCCCTGCGTATACCGCAATGTGGGCGCGGTATCGGTGGCGCTGTCGGCGGCGGATATGGCGCTGGCGGGCATCGATTGCCCCCTGCCCTGCGACGAGGTGATCGACGCCATGCGCCAGGTGGGCGACGCGCTGCCGTCGTCCCTGCGGGAAACCGGGGAGGGCGGCTGCGCGGCCTGCCCCTCCATGTGTGGAGGCAATCAATAATGCAAGCGATCATCAACGGTAAAATACTGCTGCCCGACGGGGAGATCGCCGGCAAGGCGCTGGTTTTTGATCATCAGATCCGCGGCCTGTGCGATGCGCCGCCGGCAGATTGCCAGGTGTTTGACGCCCAGGGGCTGTATGTATCCCCGGGCTTTGTGGATGTGCATATTCACGGCTATCTGGGGGCGGACGTCTCCGACGGCGATGAAAACGGCCTGCGCGCCTTGGCCCGGGGCATATTGCGGAACGGCGTTACCAGCTTTCTGCCCACCACCATGACGGTGCCTTGGGAGGAGCTGGAGCGCGCCTTTGACGTGATCCGCGCCTTCATGGCGGAGAGCGCGGCCCCGGGCTTTGACGGCGCCCAGGCCCTGGGCTGCCATGCAGAGGGGCCCTTTATCAACCCCAATAAAAAGGGCGCCCAGGCGGAGAGCGCCATCATCGCGCCGGATGCGGATAAGCTGCTGGCCCATGCCGATATCATCCGCCTGGTGACCATCGCCCCGGAGATGCCGGGGGCCATCGACTGCATCCGCGCGGTGCGGGGCAGCATGCGCGTTTCCATCGGGCATACCGATGCTTCCTATGATCAGGCCATGGCGGGGTTGGCGGCCGGGGCCGACCATTTTACCCACACCTTCAATGCCATGACCGGGCTCAGCCATCGCGCGCCGGGCGTGGTGGGCGCGGCGCTCTCCAGCGACGCCTATTGCGAGCTGATTGCCGATACCTTCCACGTGCATCCCGCGGTGTTCCGGATCCTGCGCCGCTGCAAGGGCGATCGCCTGGTGCTGATCACCGACTGCACCCGGGCGGGCGGCCTGGCCGACGGCGAATACACCCTGGGCGGGCAGCCCATTTATGTGCATGGCATCGAGTGCCGTCTGGCCGACGGTACCATTGCCGGAAGCGTGCTCAGGATGAACGAGGCAGTGCGCAATTACCGCGATCATACCGGCGCGCCCATGCACGAGGCCGTGCGCTGCGCCTCCCTGAACCCTGCCCGCTCCATCGGCGTGGACGGGCGCAAGGGCTCCCTGGAACCTGGCAAGGATGCCGATATCCTGCTGCTGGACGGGGACTGCCAGGTGCGCGGCGCGTGGGGGAGGGGTACGCTTCTCTTTTGAGCCAATCGAGAAGCGGAAAACCTGCGGTGTCGGAGGCGATGATGCGGCTGGATTATCCGCCAACTGGTTATAACGGGAGCCTTCCTTTCTGGAGCCCAGAAAGGAAGCGAAAGAGGCTGCGCTGTCGCCACTGATGTTGCGGGCATTTCCGCCA
>CADAHU010000152.1 GCA_902787835.1 uncultured Eubacteriales bacterium | reverse complement strand
TGCAGATGCATAAACTGCGGCACCTGATTCCACCGGACGATGAAGCCCGCGCCATGGCTGCAGAATACGGAGTCCGGGCTGTTTTCCGTATCGCGCTCGGGGTCGTAGCCGATTTCGGATACGATCTTCTCCTGCTCCCGGCAGGGCTTGTAGCCCCTGAGCTGGCACAGCAAGCGCCCCTGGCCCCGGGTGTAGCCCACCACCTCCCGGGCGTAGCCGCGCAGGGCGGCCACCGGCGCGCTGCCGGTGAGCAGGGCGTTTTCGCCCAGCGTTTCCGGGGGATCAAAGCTGCCGCCCATCTGGGTGATATCGTTCATGGCCCGGCCCAGGCAGTCCTGGGGCAGCTCCAGCCGGATATCGTACCAGGGCTCCAGCAGCACGCTGCGCGCCTGCATCAGCCCCTGGCGCACGGCGCGGTAGGTGGCCTGGCGAAAATCCCCGCCCTCGGTGTGCTTCAGGTGGGCGCGGCCGGCAATCAGGGTGATCTTCATATCGGTGATGGGCGCGCCGGTGAGCACGCCCAGGTGCTGCTTTTCCATCAGGTGGGTCAATATCAGCCGCTGCCAGTTGCGGTCCAGATCATCCTCCGGGCAGGCGCTGGCAAAATGCAGCCCGCTGCCCGGCTCCCCGGGCTCCAGCAGCAAATGCACCTCGGCGTAATGCCGCAGGGGCTCGTAATGCCCCACGCCCTCGGCGGCGGCGGCGATGGTCTCCCGGTACAGGATGCTGCCCTCGCTGAAGGCCACCGCCAGCTGAAAGCGGTCATGCAGCAGGCGCTTTAATATTTCCAGCTGCACCTCGCCCATCAGCTGCACCCGGATCTCCCGCTTTTCGCCGTTCCACAGCACGTGCAGCTGGGGATCCTCCTCCTCCAGGGCGCGCAGCTTTTCCAGGGCGGTATGGGGATCATAGCCCACGGGCAGGAGCACCTGATAGGTGAACACCGGCGTCAGCAGCGGGGAGGGGGCGGAGGCCGCCGCGCCCAGGCCATCCCCGGCGTGGGTATCATTAAGCCCTGTGACGGCGCAGACCGTCCCGGCGGGCACGGCATCGGCCAATTGGAATTTTTGCCCGCTGTACAGGCGGATCTGGTTGATCTTCTCCTCCTGCTCGCCGGTGCGCAGCAGCGTTTTGACCCGCAGGCTGCCGCCGGTGACCTTGAGCCAGGTGAGCCGCGCGCCCTGGGGATCGCGGCTGATCTTGTATACCCGGGCGGAAAACTCCGGGGGATAGGCGGGGGCGGGCACGCAATCGCGCAGGGCGTCCAGCAGCGCCTCGATGCCCCGCAGCTTCAGCGCGCTGCCAAAAAGGCAGGGAAAAAGCCTGCGCCCGGCCACCAGACGGCCGATCTCCTGCTGGGATACCGCGCCGGTCTCCAGGTACTCCTCCATGGCGTCCTCGCCGCACAGGGCGATTTCATCCTGGGCTTCGGGGGCGGACAGATCCACGCAGGCGTCGCTGAGCCGCGTCTTGATGCCGTGCATCAGCACGCCCCGATCCGTGCCGGGCTGATCCATCTTATTGATAAACAGCAGGACCGGTACCCGGTAGGCCGCCAGCAGCCGCCACAGTGTCAGCGTATGCCCCTGCACGCCGTCCGCGCCGCTGATCACCAGGATGGCGCAGTCCAGCACGGAGAGCGTGCGCTCCATCTCGCTGGAAAAATCCACGTGGCCGGGGGTATCCAGCAGCGTGATATCCAGATCGCGCCAGCGCAGGGCCGCCTGCTTGGAAAAGATGGTGATCCCGCGCTCCCGCTCCTGGGCGTCGGTATCCAGAAAGGCGTCGCCGTGATCCACCCGCCCCAGCCTGCGCAGCTGGCCGCCGGTATAGAGCAGCGCCTCGCTCAGGGTGGTCTTGCCCGCGTCCACGTGCGCCAGCAGGCCCACGATCAGTTTTTTATCCGCCATGGGTGTATACATCCTTTGCAATGGGCGGCCCGAGGGCCGCCCAAGATTGTTTGCGGGATCAATCGATCAGCGAGCGCTCCGCGTCGCCCCGGCCGGTGCCGTTGAACACCGAGGAATAGAAGCCGCTGGCCAGCGGGGCCACCTGGCAGCGGGACTGCACCAGGTAGGTTTCGCCGGTGCGCGCCGCCTCGTCAATGCCCTGCAGCACCTCCTGGCAGTGCAGGCCGTATTCCTTGCTGAGCCGGTTTTGACGGCCCCGGCGGATGGCCCAGGCCAGATCGGCCACGCCCACGCCGCGGTTGCCGTAGCCGTCGAAGGGCGATTTATCGGGCAGCATGTTGCGGCCGTCGTAGCCGTGGGTAAAGGGCATGGTAACGGCCTCGTTCTCCGGCCGGATCAGCCGCACCGGGCCGCCGAAGGTATCGGGATCGCCGATCTCCAGGGTGCCCTCGGTGCCGTAGAGCTCAAAGCTGTGCCGCTCCGCGCCCACGGCGTTGCCGTTAAAATGCACGCTGACCAGCGCGCCGCATGCAAAGCGCAGGCCGGCTGTCAGGGTGTTGTTGCCGGGAATGGTCCAATCGCTGCCGTTGACAGCGTCAAACAGCAGCTCCTTTTGATGGTGCAGCGCCGGCGCGCCGAAGCCGCGCACCGCCTCCACCGGGCCCAGCAGGGCGATCAGCGCACCGATATAATAGACGCCCACATCATAGGGCAGCGCGCCGCCGGATTTTTGCAGGAAGCGGAACATTTCGGAATTGAGGTTCTGGTTGCGGGTCACGCTGACCAGGCCGGAGGTGATGCGGCCTGCCATGCCGGTATCGATCAGCTTCCGCGCCGTCTGGATGCCCGCGCCCAGCACGGTATCCGGGGCCACGGCGATCATCAGCCCCTTGCTTTCCGCCAGCGCCACCAGCTCCCGGGCCTGATTAAGCTCGGTGGTGAACATCTTTTCGGAATATACGTGCTTACCGGCCTCCAGCATTTGCTTGATCACGGAATAATGGGCCACGGGCGCGGTCAGGTTGACCACCAGCTCGATCTCGGGATCGGCGGCGATCTCCTCCAGGGTCATGATCTTCTCCACGCCGTAGAGCCTGGCCTTTTCCTCCGCCGCGGCGGGGTTCAGATCGCACAGCCCCACCACCTCGATGATGGAGAACAGCTTTGTCAGATTGCGGATGTAAATATGGCTGATCATGCCGCAGCCCACAATGGCCGTCTTTACCTTTTTTACGCTCAGCTCGCTCATAGGATCCTCCCATGCCCGCGATACAGCGCCGCAGGCCCCTGTTTTTTCTATTATTTATACTATACCGGTCCGCGGCGGGTTTGGCAAGGCTTTTTTGCGGGAGGGCGGCGGCGCGGCGCCCAGCGCAAGGAATGGGCAGAAAAAATTGCGAAAAAATAAAAAAGGGGTTGACAGCCCTGTTGGATTGTGGTAATATATGTACCTGTCAGCAGGGAATAACTCCCCCGACACTCCCCGACAGCGGCCTGCGCCTGTAGCTCAGTCGGATAGAGCAACGGCCTTCTAAGCCGTGGGTCAGGGGTTCGAATCCCTTCAGGCGCGCCAACCCTTATGGTGGGTATAGTTCAGTGGTTAGAGCGCCAGATTGTGGCTCTGGATATCGTGGGTTCGACTCCCACTACCCACCCCATTTTCTCCTTTCGGTTGGCGGATCTCTTCTATAGGGGTGTAGCCAAGCGGTAAGGCAAGGGACTTTGACTCCCTCATTCGTAGGTTCGATCCCTGCCACCCCTGCCAGATGACCCATTAGCTCAGGTGGTAGAGCACTTGACTTTTAATCAAGGTGTCCGGAGTTCGAATCTCCGATGGGTCACCACCCCTTCGGGGGAAAGTCAAGTGAGACCAGACCATGCGGGCGTGGCGGAATGGCAGACGCGCCAGACTTAGGATCTGGTGTCCTACGACGTAAGAGTTCGAGTCTCTTCGTCCGCACCATGTGCGGTAGTAGCTCAGTTGGTAGAGCGCAACCTTGCCAAGGTTGAGGTCGCGAGTCCGAGCCTCGTCTACCGCTCCACTTTCTTGAAACTCTCCTGCGGGTGTAACTCAATGGCAGAGTTCCAGCCTTCCAAGCTGGCTATGTGGGTTCGATTCCCATCACCCGCTCCAGCAATCATGCACCATTAGCTCAGTTGGTAGAGCACCTGACTCTTAATCAGGGTGTCCCGGGTTCGAGTCCCTGATGGTGCACCATATGAAAGCCCCGCCTATGGCGGGGTTTTTCATATGCTTGTTTTTATGATTCTTTTATATGAGGACAAAAGAAGATAATCATTTTTTCGGTTTTCCTTGCAGCTGTTGTCGTATCAGCCTTAAGCAAGCATCTATTATTTCCCTTTTTGGCCTGGATATGATATACTGTCATCGGTTAGAAGTTACTAACCGATGACGGAGTTAAAGGAGGCTTTGGAGCCATGACGGCGGAGACATTGATCGGGATTTTGATTCCCTTTGCGGGGACCAGCCTGGGGGCGGCCATGGTATTTGTGTTGCG
>CADAHU010000151.1 GCA_902787835.1 uncultured Eubacteriales bacterium | reverse complement strand
TGGACGATACGCCCCGCGCTACTGCCTGCGGCAAGCGCGGGTTTCGGATGGCGATTCGCGGAATCGCCCATCCTCAGTCTGCCTTTGGCAGACGCTACCAAAGAAGGAACCGAAGAAGGCTGCGTTTGTCGCCGCTCCTGCTGCTGGATTTTCCGCCAACAGGCTTTAACGCCTGCCCCCGTTCTCGGACAAAAACAGCTTCGCTGTTCACGCGGTGCGCTTCGCGCACCGCTGAACACAGAAAAATTCAGCAAGCCCGAGCAAGCTCGGTTTGCTGGGTTTTTCTGTGTTCCGGTTGTCCGGGAACTCGCTGGACGGTCGCAACCAAATTGGCGGAAACAAGGTTCTTCTTCCCGGGCGCTGTCATCCAGAGCGAAGCGTTCGCTTGTGCCTGCCAAAGAATGGGAGAATCTTGCTGTTGGGCTTGATTCAAGTTATTTACCACCATCCCATCCCCACCCCGCGTGTGTCATCCTGACGCCCGCAGGCGGAAGGATCTCCCCCCGCAGGCGGTCAGAGACTCCCAGCAAAGGCGGCGTACCCCTGCATCATTTCCGCCCACAGGGAGATTCTTCGCACGGCCCATCCGTATGGTAGGCTGATCCTTGTTTGTTGAATTGTCAGCCGCTGCCACGTCAACAAACACAAACAACACTCCCAACGCTCTCTCAAGCAACAGGAGCGGACTCAAAGCTGCCCTTTCTGCTTCTCTTTCCGGCGCGGAAAGAGAAGGCTCCCGTTCGTACTCTCTCTCCGCCAAATTCCAATTTGCATATCTATTACCGACTGAAAACAAGTGACATCATACATATACACACGCAGGGGCTTTGCGGCCCCTGCGTGTTGCTGGAGATCAATTGTTGTCCGGGGTATCGGCAGGCTTGGGCGCTGCTTCCGTATCGGCGGCGGCCTTGCCGATCAGCCCGCCGGTGGATACATCGCGCAGCATCTTGGGGATATCCAGACCCACGGCTTCCTTGACGGCCTCGAAGGTTTGCAGCATGGTGCCGGCGGTGTCGCGGGCCATGGAGCTGGCGCCGCCCTCGCCGAAGAGGATGATCTTGTCGGTCTTGCTCAGGGGCTCGCTGACGGAGCGGGCGATGTCGGGCAGCTTGTCCACCACCATTTCCAGCATGGCGGCCTGGCCGTAGAGCTGCATGGCCTCGGCCTTGCGGCGGATGGCCGGCTTCGTACAGCTGGGCGTCGGCCTTGGCCTGGCGCTCGAAGCGCTCGGCCTCGGCCTGGAACTGGCGGGCGTCCTTCTCGGCGGCGGCCTTCTCGCGAATCTCCACGTTCAGGCGCTCGCGCTGGATCTCGACCTCCTGCTTTTTGAGCTCCGTTTCCTTTTCCAGGCGGGTCAGCTCGGCGGCGGCGCGCTCGGTCTCAAAGGTTTTGCGCACGCGCTCCTGCTCGATGCGGTAGGCTTCGTCTGCCATGGCCTTCTTCTGGTCCGCTTCGGCCTTGAAGTTGGCCTGCAGCATGGCCAGGTCCTTGTCCTGCTCGGCGATGGCCGCGGCGGCCTCGATCTCGGCCTTGTGGCCTTCCTGCTGGGCCTTGGCCCGGGCAATGGCGGCGTCGCGTTCCTTTTCCACCACGTTCTGGATGGCCATGGTCTCCACGACCTTGCCGTCCTTATCGGAGAAGTTCTGAATGGTCAGGTTGATGATCTCCAGGCCCATGTTGCTCATATCGCTCATGGCGGCCTTGATGGATTCCTGGGCGAATTTATCGCGGTTCTGCACCAGCTCCGCGATGGTCATCTGGCCGATGATCTCGCGCATGTTGCCCTCCAGCACGTCCTTGGCCAGGCTGCGGATCTGGTCCGCGTTGTAGTGCAGCAGCTGCTCGGCGGCGGTGGCGATGGAAAGATCGTCCGAGCCGATCTTGATGTTGGCCACGGCGTCCACCAGCACGGAGATGTATTCCTTGGTGGGCACGGGCTGGGCGGTCTTGATATCCACCTGCATCAGGCACATATCCAGCTTATCGATGCGCTCCAGGGCGGGGACGTAGAAGGTAGCGCCGCCGCGCACGATGCGGTAGCCAAACTTTTTGGATACTACGGTGCCGTCCGGCGTGCGGACCTTGTAGTTGCGGCGGATCAGGCCGGAGAGGATCAGCGCCGTATCGGGCGGCGCAACCTTGTAGCGCGGCAGGAAACCGATGAGAAACACGATGCCTGCCAGGACGGCGGGGACCAACCACCAGTTGTCAGAGATGAAATTCCAGATATCCGTCATTTTGCATTGCCTCCTTTGCATGACTGCGGACGGGAGCGCTTTCGACGGATCCAGCATAGCAAAAGGCGCGCCGGGCTTCAATGCCAGGCGCGCCAATTGTCAGGGGCGGCTGTTCAATTGTCAGTTTTCCGGGTCAAAGGCTGATGATCCGCCGGCGGCGGGATCCCTGATTGCCGGCTGAAAGCTGATGAACAAAAGGAAGCTTACTGATCCTCCGCAGGCTCGCCCTCCAGCAGCACCTGGTACTGGACGCCCTCAAACATGATGCTCTCGGGCAGATCGGGAGTATGCTCCACGATGCTGGTTTCGGTGGGGGTCAGGCTGGAGAATTCCTCCCAGGACATCACGCCGAAGGCGGCGGGGTCAAAGTCGGCCACCTCGGTTTCGCCGTATCGGCCGGCGGTGGCGTCAAAGGTGATCTCCAGCGTATTGCGCAGGCCGTCCAGGTCGGTCACGATCAGATCGACGGTGCCCTTGGCGGCGGTGATGCGCCCGGCCTCATCCAGCGCCACGGTAAAATCGCAGTCGCCCAGGGCCACGGAGGCCATGGTTTCCAGGATGCGGCGGGTCATGGTGCGCCCGTCGTAGCGCATGCTGCGGTTATAGGCGTCGATATCGTAGATCATGTGATAGCTGCCGTCGGCATGGACGTAGATCACGGACGCCTTGCCGTCCGCGCGCACCAGGTCCATGTATTCCGCCATCATCTGGTCGTACATGGCGTTATAGCTGTTCAGCAGTTCGGGGTTGTTGGAGTAGAAGATCGCCCGCAGCGTATCGGCGGTCAGCTCCTCGCCGGTGGTCTTTTGATAATAGGCGCAGAAGGTGGCCTCATAATTTTCAAAATCCACCGTTTGCAGGTCGTTGTCCACATAATAGCGGTCGCTGGTCTCGTAATAATCCACGCTGCCGTCCGCGCGGATGGCGGCCACGCCGTGATCGTACTCCTGCTCCAGGGAGGAGACCAGCTCCTCGTCCAGCGCGGTGTTCACCGCGTCATAGCGCTCCTGGGCTGCCTGCGCGGCGGCAGAGTTCTCTCCCCACAGCTGGGTATAAAAATCCTCGGGCAGCGGCTCCTCGTAGATGCGCTCATACCACAGGGCAAAGGTGGAATAATAATCATCGTACAGCACGGTGACGCCGTGGGGGAGATCGCCGGGCTGCTGGGTTACCGGGGCCCAATCGTAATCGATGGAGAAGTAGCGGCTGGCGGCGATCTGGAAGGCCAGGGTGCCCGCCGCGTTGAGCAGCGCGGGCGTCTGCCCCTCGCTGAGCTGCACATGGTAGCGGACGCCGCCGTTGGCGGGCTCCTCCGTAATATGCTCGCTGAAGGCGCCTTCCGTTATGTTCGCTGCCACGGAGCCCAGCCATACCAGCGTGCGGCGCAGCGCCGTATCGGACAGGATGGTATCGCTCTCCGCGCAGCTGATGGTGTAGTATACATAGGGGTTGTCCGCCGGGTCGATGGCGTAGGCGGTATCGCCGTTGCCCACCACGGTGAAGCCGGTGGCCACGGGGGCGCTGCCTTCCCGCGGGGTCAGCAGGCGGAGCACCATCTGGGAGTTGACGCCGTCCTGCAGATAATCGGCATCCAGCGTTTTGAAGGGCATGCCGTTATAGGTAAAGGTGGCACTGGCCTTCAGCGTTGCGTTATCGGTGCCGAACAGCAGCCTGCTGCCCGCCCTGTACAGCACGGACAGCGGGCCCTCGGCCAGGGCGGCTGTCAGCACGGAAACGATCAGCAGGATCGCCGTCAGGAATACGAGAATACGGTGTTTTTGGGTCATAAGCGCGGCCTCCTTGTCCCTGGCGGCGGGGTTCCGCGGGCCAGGAAGAAACTGTCAACAATACTATAACGCATTTGCGGCTTTTTTTCATCCGGCTGAAGATAAAAATTTGTAACAAAATTATGAAATATAAAAACATGGCTGGAAAATCACCCAAATTTTGTTATAATGATACAAAAAGAGGAGGTGAAGTTGTGTTCCAGATCTTAGTCGTGGAGGATGACCTGAACACGCGCAAGCTGTTTGAAACCATTCTGCCCCAGCACGGCTATCATCCCTGCATGGCAAACGACGCCATGGAGGCGCTTCGGGTCCTGGAAAATCACCATATCGATCTTGCGCTGATCGATATCATGCTGCCCGAAATGGACGGGTACGCCCTGACGCGCCTCATGCGGGAGAATAACGTGGATATCCCGATTATCCTGGTCACGGCCAGGGAATCCATACAGGACAAGCGCCAGGGCTTCACTTCCGGCGCGGATGATTACATTGTAAAACCCTTTGACGAGGAGGAGCTGATGCTGCGCATCGCCGCCCTGCTGCGGCGCTCGCGGATCGTCAGCGATCACCGGCTGCAGATCGGCGGCACAGAGCTTAATTTCAATTCCCTTTCCATTATGGTGGACGGCAAGTATGAGGCGCTGCCCAAAAAGGAATTCCTGCTGCTGTTCAAGCTGCTTTCCTATCCGGGCCGTATTTTTACCCGGCGCCAGCTGATGGATGAGATTTGGGATCTGGATACCGAGTCTGACGAGCGCACTGTGGACGTGCATATCAACCGCCTGCGCGACCGTTTCCGCGGCAGCAGGGATTTTGAGATCCAGACCGTGCGCGGCCTGGGGTACAAGGCCGTGATCCTGGCATGAGGAAGCCGCGCCTTACTTTTCGGCGGGCGCAGATCCTGTACGCGTTTCTCGTCATTATGATCAGCAATTCGGCCACGGGGGTCGCTGCCTATCTGCTCAGGGAGGCGTCCGTGATTCCCTCCACAACAGCCTGGCGCATCGCGGTGTCGGCCTGCCTGTTTGTTTTTTCATTGGTGGCGGGCACTGTCGCGGCGTCCGTGCTGAGCAAAGCCTATATGAAGCCGATCGTGGATCTGACCCATGCCGCCGAGCGCATCGCCCAGGGGGATTTTTCAGCGCGGGTGGAGGTCGTGGGCGCGGATGAGATCCATACGCTGCTGAGCACCTTTAATTACGCGGCCGCCTGGCTGGAGGGCAGCCAGGAATACCGCAACGATTTTATCAATAGCTTTACCCACGAGTTCAAAACGCCCATCGTTTCCATCCAGGGCTTTGCCCGGCAGCTGGAGCGGGAGGATATCAGCCCCGAGCAGCGCAGGGAGTACGCCGCCATCATCGTGGAAGAAACCCAGCGGCTCACCCGGCTGGCCAGCAATATCCTGCGGCTGAGCAGCCTGGAAAGCAACGATGTTGATATCCGGCGGCAGCCCTTCCGGCTGGACGATAAGGAGCTGGCGCTGGACGTGGACCTGGAGGAGATCACCTTTGCGGGGGACAGCGATCTGCTCAGCGAGGTGTGGGTCAATCTGCTGGGCAACGCTATCAAGTTTACGCCCCGGGGCGGCTCCATCGCCGTGCGCCTCAGGGGCGGGGCGGACGCCGTTGCCGTGACCATCCGAGATACCGGCATCGGCATGGATCAGCAAACGCTGGATCACATGTTTGAAAAGTTTTTCCAGGGCGCGCACAGCCATTCCTTTGATGGAAACGGCCTGGGCCTGGCGCTGGTCAAAACCATTGTGGAGCGCAGCGGCGGCACCGTGAGCGCCGACAGTCGCGTGGGCGAGGGCACCACCTTTACCGTGACGCTGAAGGCGTGAGCAATCCTGCCGCTGTCCATCAACTGGCTGTATCGCTTGCGGGATTCATACCAACGCCCGTTCAATCAGGACATCATCAAACTGAAAGATGGGGAGGAGACGAACGGGGGCGTTCCTTTCTGCCGCCCAGAAAGGAACCGAAAGAGGCTGCGCTGGTCGCCGCTGATGCTGCTGTATTTTCCGCCAACAGGCTTTAACGCTTGTCACCGTTCCCTGGCAGCACGGCTTTGCCGTGCGGGCGGTGCGCAAAGCGCACCGCTGAACAAAGAGAAAAATCCGGAAAAATCAAACGAGCTTGATTTTTCCGGATTTTTCTCTTTGTTCTTATGCCAGGGAA
>CADAHU010000150.1 GCA_902787835.1 uncultured Eubacteriales bacterium | reverse complement strand
AAGAGAAAAATCCGGAAAAATCAAGCTTGTTTGATTTTTCCGGATTTTTCTCTTGTTCAGCGGTGCGCTTTGCGCACCGCGCGGCCAGCGAAGCTGGCCTTGCCAGGGAACGGTGGCAGGCGTTAAAGCCTGTTGGCGGAAAAGCCCGCAGCATTTACGACGACAAAGCAGGTTTTCTGCTTCTCTTTTGACTCAAAAGAGAAGCGTATCCCCTTCCCCGTCAAATCCCAACTTGTCTGCCTCTGACACACAGCGCAGATCATCCCGCGCTTTTTGCATTTCCCGGATTGCAAAAGAACCCCCTCTCCTTTATAATGTTGAAAAAGAGCAGTAAAGAGGAGGATACAATGCGCAGACAGTTGGTGGTGCAATTGCCCGTGCTGGCGGACTGCCATCGGCAGCGGATCGAAGCGGCGGCCGCGCGACAGGGCTTTACGGTATCGTTTTTTGAAAAGGAGGAGGCGGCGGCAGGCGCCATGGCGGAGGCGGAAATCCTGCTGTCCGCATCCCCCAGGCTGGCGGACAGGGCCCCGCTGCTGCGCTGGCAGTGCACGCCCTCGGCGGGGGTGGATCAGTTTGCGTCCGCCCAGCCCTTCCTTTCGGGCCGCGCGGCGCTGACCAACTCCTCCGGCGCTTATGGCGTGACCATCGCGGAGCACGTAATCATGGTGATCCTGGAAATGCTGCGGCGGCAACCAGAATACAACAGTTTTATCAGCCGGCAGGAATGGCGGCAGGATCTGCCCATCCGCTCCATCCTGGGCAGCCGGGTGACGCTGCTGGGCACCGGCGATATCGGCCGGCAGGCCGCGCTGCGGCTGCGGGGCTTCCTTCCCCAAAGCCTGATCGGCGTCAACCGCAGCGGCAAAAGCCCGGCGGGCTGCTTTGACCGGGTGGTCCCCGCCGCGCAGCTGGACGCCCTGCTGCCCGAAACCGATATCCTGATCATTTCCCTGCCCGGCACCGAGGAAGCCCGGCACATGCTGGACGCCCGGCGGCTTTCCCTGCTGCCGGAGGGAGCGCTGATCGTCAACGTGGGCCGGGGCTCGGTCATCGATCAGCAGGCGCTGGAAAAAGAGCTGCGCGCGGGCCGGCTGCTGGCCGCGCTGGACGTTTTTGAACAGGAGCCCATTCCGGCGGAGGACCCGCTCTGGCGCTGCCCCAACCTGCTGATCACCTCCCACGTGGCGGGCAATATGACCCTGCCCTATACGGTGGAGCGCATCGTCAGCCTTTTCCTGGAGGATTTTGAAAACTACTGCGCCGGCAGGCCGCTGGCCCGCCAGGTGGATCTGCGGATCGGCTATTGAACCGGGGGAAAAGAAAGATGAAATACATGCATTCCGAATGGCGCAGGCGGGTGGAGCACTGGATCGAAACGCTCAAAAAGGATCTGTACCATCCGCTGGACCGCATTGCGGCGGAGGCCTTCTTTACCATGGAGCACCTGATGCCCAACCAGGCGGCGGCGCAGGCCTTTGCCCCCATCGCCCCCGGCACACCCTGGGGCAAAAGCTGGGAATACTGCTGGCTGCGGGGAAAAATCACCCTGCCGAAAGAGGCCGCGGGCAAGCGCATCGTCATGGATCTGTGCGCCGGCGGCGAGGCCACGGTGTTCGTAGACGGAAAATCCTTTGGCACCTACCGGGCGGGCTGGGTGGACGTGCCCCATCATTTCATTGAGGACAACTGCCTGACGCCCTGCGGCGAGGCGGGCCGCAGCTATGACCTGCTGGTGGAGGCCTACGCCGGGCACTATTATCCCCACTCCGAAACGCTGAGCGGCAACTGCACCGGGCCGGTGCTGCCCGGCAGCTATGCCGATCCGCTGGAAGGGAAGCCCCGGGCCGTGCTGGGCGATATGACCTACGGTGTCTGGAACGAGGACGCTTACCAGCTGTACATGGACTTGCATACCCTGAGCCTGCTGGCGGATCAGGCGGACCCCGAGAGCCTGCGGGCGGACAAGCTGGCGGAGGCCCTGGAGCAGGCCACGCTGACTGTGGATTTTGAGCAGCCGATGGATGCGCGCATCGCCGCCTACCGCGCCGCCCGGGAAGCCCTGAAGCCTGCCTTGACAGCCGTCAACGGCAGCACCGCGCCCCAGTTTTACGCCATCGGCAACGCCCATCTGGACCTGGCCTGGCTGTGGCCCATGGCCGAAACCCACCGCAAAACCAGCCGCACCTTCGCCGCGCAATTGCGGCTGATGGCGGAGTATCCGGAGTACAAATACCTGCAAAGCCAGCCCGCCGCCTATGTGATGTGCCGGGAGCATTACCCCGAGCTGTATGAACGCATCAAACAGGCGGCGAAGGGCGGCCAGTGGATCGCCGAGGGGGCCATGTGGGTGGAGCCCGATACCAACATGACCAGCGGCGAATCGCTGGTGCGGCAGGTGCTCCACGGCAAACGGTTTTTCAAGGACGAATTCCATGTGGATTCCAGGCTGCTCTGGCTGCCGGACACCTTTGGCTATTCCGCAGCGCTGCCGCAAATTCTGCGCGGCTGCGGCGTCAAATACCTGGTGACCCAAAAGATCTTCTGGAGCTATAACGAGGGCGATCAGTTCCCCTACCATTATTTTACCTGGCAGGGCGCGGACGGCAGCGAGATCGACACCTTCCTGCCCACCAGCTACACCTACAAAACCGATCCCCGGGAGATCTGCGAAACCTGGAAAAAGCGGGTGCAGAAGCGGGGGCTCAGCGCCTTCCTGTTCCCCTTCGGCTACGGCGACGGCGGCGGCGGGCCCGCCCGGGATCACATCGAATACCTGCGAAGGGAAGAGAACCTGGAGGGCATGCCCCGGGTACGGACGGAATCGCCGCTGACCTTCTTTGAGGATATGGAAAAGGCCGGCGGCCCGCAGCACACCTATGTGGGCGAATTGTACTTTTCCGCCCATCGGGGCGTGTTCACCAGCCAGGCGGCCATCAAGCGCGGCAACCGCAAGGCGGAGATCGCCCTGCGGGAGGCCGAGCTATGGGGCGCGCTGGCGGGGCTGTGCGGCGCGGCTTATCCGCTGCAGCGCATGGACGCCGCCTGGAAGAAGCTGCTGCTCAACCAATTCCACGATATCCTGCCCGGCTCCTCCATCGCCCGGGTATACGAGGACACCCGCCGGGATCACGCCTGGATCCTTTCCGAGGCCGGGGCGGTGAAAAATGACGCCCTGCGTGCCCTGGCCCAGGGCGAGGGCGTGACGGTGTTCAACTCCCTGTCCTTTGCGCGGACGGGGCTGGTGCCGCTGCCCGAAAGCTATAAAAACGGCGCGGTGACGGCGTCTGGCGCAGAGGTGCCCGTGCAGCGCACGGAAGAGGGCACATTGGGGCTGGTGACCGTGCCCGCCTGCGGCGCGGTATCGCTGACGCCCAAAGCCGCGGCATTTCAAAGCGCCGTCTCCGCGCGGGAAACGGAAAGCGGCGTAATCCTGGAAAACGCTGCCCTGCGGGCGGTGATCAGCAGCCGCGGCGAGGTGATCTCCTTTATCGACAAGGCCACGGGGCGGGAGTTTGCCGCCGGGCCCATGAACCGGCTGCTGCTGTTCAAGGATATCCCGCGCATGTACGACGCCTGGGACATCGATTCCAATTACGTTTTGCAGCCGGTGGCGCTGGATGAGCCGGTGCGGATCACCATTCCGGAGGCTGATGGCCTGCGGGCGGTGGTGCGGGTATCCCGCAGGCTGCAGAATTCGGACTTTGAACAGGATATTGTGCTGAGGGCGGGCAGCCGCCGGCTGGACTTTGTCACCCACGTGGACTGGCATGAGCTGCACAGGCTGCTCAAGGTGGAGTTCCCGGTGAACGTACAGGCGGCGGAGGGCATCAACGAGATCCAGTTCGGCTACATGAAGCGGCCCACCCATCGCTCCCGGCTGTACGACAGCGACCGCTTTGAGGTATGCAATCAGCGGTACAGCGCTCTGTGTGACGAGAGCCACGGCGCGGCGGTGCTCAACGACTGCAAGTACGGCATCAGCATGATCGGCAACGCCCTGCAATTGACCCTGCTCCGCGCCCCGGCCAGCCCGGAAATGCGGGCGGACAACGGGCCGCACACCTTCACCTATGCCTTCACGGCCTGGGAGGGCAGCCTGATGGACAGCCCGGTGGTGCGGGAGGCCTACGATCTGAACGTGCCCCTGCAGACGGCTCCCGGCTCCTGCCCCGCCTTCAGCGCCTTCCAGGTGGACGCGGAAAACGTGTTCATCGATACCGTCAAGCCCGCCGAGGACGGCAGCGGCGATATCATCCTGCGCCTGTACGAGGCCAAGCGGGCGGATACCATCTGCCACCTGACCCTGGGCATCCCCGCGGCGGAGGTCCGCCTGTGCGATATGCTGGAAAATGCGCAGGAGAGCCTGGACCCGCAGCGCATTGCACTGCATTTCCATCCCTTCGAGGTCAAAACGATAAAACGATCCGGATCCGCCCCGCGCAATGAGCAAGGCAGGCGCGGAACGCGCTGCTCCCCTTGTTTTTTCATTGCAGATTGAAGCAGAGGGCTTGACAGCCTACCGTGGGCAGGGCGTATGATAACAGCAGTACATCGGCCCATGCACGGGTGCGTAAAGGAGCGAAAGAAAATGAAAGCAGTGATCATGGAATCCCTGGGCGTTTCCCCGGAGGTGCTGCAGCGGCACAGGGAAAGGTTTGAGGCCCGGGGCATCGCTTTTTCTGAATTTGAAAGGACTGCAGATCCGGAACAGATGATCGCCGAGGCCCGGGACGCGGACGTGATGATCGTGGCCAATATGCCCGTTCCCGAGGCGGTGGTGCGCGCCTGCGGACATTTGAAGTTCATCGACGTGGCCTTCACCGGCAGTTCATCGACGTGGCCTTCACCGGCGTGGATCATATTCCTCTGGCCGCCGCCAGGGAGATGGGCATTGCGGTGAGCAACGCCTCCGGTTATTCCACCGAGGCGGTGGCCGAGCTGACGCTGGGCATGGCGCTCTCCCTGGCCCGGAACCTGCGGGCGGTGGAGGATCGCTGCCGCGCCGGGCAGACCAAGGATGGCCTGGTGGGCTGGGAGCTCCGGGGCAAAACGGTGGGCATCATCGGGCTGGGCAAGATCGGCCTGCGCACGGCGGAGCTGTTCCACGCTTTCGGCGCGGAGATCCTGGCCCACAGCCGCACCGTGCACGCCGACGCGCCGGCCTATATCCGCCAGACGAGCCTGGAGGACGTGCTGCGCTCTTCCGATATCGTGGCGCTCCATTGCCCGCTGAACGATGCAAGCCGGGGCATGATCAACGCGGAGCGGCTCTCCATGATGAAGGAAACCGCCCTGCTGATCAACGCGGCCCGGGGGCCGGTGGTGGTGGAGCAGGATCTGCTGAGCGCCCTGGAGCGCGGCGTCATCGCCGGCGCGGCGCTGGACGTGTTTGAAAAAGAGCCGCCGCTGGATCCGTCACTCCCCATCCTGCGCGCTCCCAACACCCTGCTGACGCCCCACGTGGCCTTCGCCACCAAGGAATCCATGCTGCTGCGGGCGGAGATCGTATTTGACAACCTGGAAAACTGGCTGAACGGCACGCAGATCAATAAGGTGATTTAATTTCGAGCTTCAAAAAGCGAATGCATCTGCAAATTGGGATTTGGCGGGGAAGGGGATACGCTTCTCTTTTGAGTCAAAAGAGAAGCAGAAAACCTGCTTTGTCGCCGTAAATGCTGCTGGCCATACGCCAACAGGCTTTAACGGCTACCA
>CADAHU010000149.1 GCA_902787835.1 uncultured Eubacteriales bacterium | reverse complement strand
GGCCCAGTACAACGGCGGCACCATCATCGCCAACGGCCAGCAGCTCGCCTCCATCCCCACCCAGATGATGGGCGGCAGGGGCGGCATGAACGGCGGCTTCGGCGGCATGAATAGCGGTTGGGGCAATACCAATACCGGCAGGGGCGGTATGAACGGCGGCTTTGGCGGCTTTGGCGGCCGCGGGCGGTAATGCCAGGCGCTGATTTAATAGACAAACCGTAATTGGCGGGGGAGGGGATACGCTTCTCTTTTGAGTCAAAAGAGAAGCAGAAAACCTGCGTTTTCACCGTAAACGTTGCTGGTTTTTCCGCCAATAGGTTTTAACGCCGTCCACCGTTCCCGGGCAACACGGCTTTGCCGTGCGCGCGGTGCGCAAAGCGCGCCGCTGAACAAGAGAAAAATCCGGAAAAATCAAGCGAGCTTGATTTTTCCGGATTTTTCTCTTGTTCTTTTTGCCCGGGAACTTGCTTGGCGACCATAGACAAACTGGCGGAAACAAGTTTGGTTTTCAATTCAAGTTAGTTCGCCCGCTGGGAGTCCAGAGGGCCGAAGGTCCTTTGGCGCAGGTTTGGGCTGCGGAAGCCCAACGTATCCCTTCCCCGACAAATTTCAGTTTTTCAACGGAATGCCCTAAATAAAGAGCGGTATAACATGCCGTCCCTTGCAATTCCGGTTCGGTTGCACTATAATAGCCCCATCCGGACCGGTGATTGCCGGTGCGGAAGCAAGGAGGAGCTATGTCGAGAGCTGAAGCCATTGAACAATACAACACCGCCCTGAAAATGGGCAAAAAATACTATGCCGCCTGCACCGCCAAGGGGCAGTTTCCCTATCCCCGGGTGCTGGAGGATCTGCTGAGCACCACGACCACCGCGGGCACCGTCAATATCGGCCTGGTGGATATCCCTTCGGACCGTATCGTCGGCACCTGGGCGGAGGGCCGCAAATCGGCCTTCGCGGGCAATTTTATGCCGCTGCTGGATGTGACCAGCGAGTTTGGCGATAAATGGGTGTCGCTGTGCGAATCCCACCTGGAGGAGGGCGGCATCCACGATCCCATCACCTGCTTTGAGTACCTGGGCGAGTTTTACGTCAAGGAGGGCCATAAGCGCGTCAGCGTGCTGCGCAGCTACGATGCGCCCACCATCCCCGGCCAGGTCACCCGGGTGATCCCCGCGCCCTCGGAGGAGCCGCGCATCCAGCTGTATTACGAGTTCATGCGCTTTTACAAGGCCAGCCAGCTGTACCTGCTGGATTTTTCCAAGCCCGGCTGCTATGCCCGGCTGCAGGCCGCCCTGGGCTTTGAGCCCGATCAGGAATGGGACGAGGACACCCGCCGCGCCTTTTCCAGCGATTACCGACGCTTTTCCGCCGTGTTTGCCGCGCTGAATACCGAAAAGCTGCCCCTTGCCGCCGGGGACGCCCTGCTGGCCTATCTGCAGGTGCATCCCTATGCCGAAATGCAAAACCAGAGCAGCGATCAGATACGCGCCGGGCTGACGGCCCTGTGGCCCGATATGCGCCTGCTGGCCAAGGGCGAGCCCATCCAGGTCAGCAGCGAGCCGGAGGAGAAAAGGGAAAAGAGCCTGCTGGAGCGCATCCTGGGCACGCCCAAGCTGCACGCCGCCTTTATCTACCATTTTGACCCCGCCAAGAGCGCCTGGGCCTCCGCCCACGAGCAGGGGCAGAAGTACCTGGAGGAGGCCATGGGCGATACCGTGGCGGTGGCCGGGTATCTGTGCGGCGATGATCCCGACGACACCATGGAGCAGGCCATCGCCCAGGGCGCCAACGTGATCTTTGCCACCTCGCCCGTGCTGGTGGACGCCTGCCGCCGCATCGCCGCCAGGCATAAAAACGTGGCGGTGTTCAACTGCTCCCTGTCCATGCCCTATGCCGGGGTGCGCGGCTACTATTGCCGCATTTATGAGGGCAAATTCATCTCCGGCGCCATCGCCGGGGCTATGGCGCACAATGACCGCATCGGCTATGTGGCCAACTATCCCATCATGGGCGTGCCCGCAGCCATCAACGCCTTTGCCCTGGGCGCGCGGCTCACCAACCCCCGGGCGCGGGTGCTGCTGCGCTGGAGCTGCCTGCCCGGCAACCCGCTGAAGGAATTGCTGGATCAGGATGTGAGCGTGATCAGCAACCGGGATGAGGACGGCAGCAAGCCCTATCTTTCCTGGCACCTGGGCACCTATCAGGTGGGGGAGGGCGGCTTGCTTACGCCCCTGGCCTCCCCGCGCTGGAATTGGGGCAAATTCTATGAAAAAACCATCCGCTCCCTGCAGTCCAGCGGCATCGAGGCCGTGCGCAACGCCGACCGCGCCGTCAACGACTGGTGGGGCATCAGCACCGGCGTGGTGGATGTGGATATCCCGGATACCCTGCCCGAGGGCATGAAGCAGCTGGCGCGGATCCTGAAGGAGGGCATCATCGGCGAAACCATCGATCCCTTCCTGTGCGCCATCCGCGGCCAGGACGGCGGCGAGATCAGCGACGGCAGCCGGGCGTTTACCCCCGAGGAGCTGATGCGCGCCGATTGGCTGTGCGCGCCTGTGGAGGGCAGCATACCGGATTTTGAAAGCATCCTTCCCCAATCCCAGGAGCTGGTGCGGCTGCTGGGCGTCCGCCGGGATACCATCCCGCCCAAACCAGAGGAAACGGCACGATGAGAATATTGCTGATCGCCGATGAGGAAGCGCCCTACCTGTGGGATTATTATCAGCCCGGCAGGCTGGATAACATCGATTTTATCCTGTCCTGCGGCGACCTGAAGCAGGAGTATCTGGAGTTTTTACTCACCATGAGCTGCAGGCCGCTGTATTACGTGTGCGGAAATCACGATAAGGGCTATGTCAATTTTCCCCCGGAGGGGTGCGAGCCGCTGGACGATCGGCTGGTCACGGTGAATGGCCTTCGCATATTGGGTCTGGGCGGGTGCATCCGGTATAATCCCGGCCCCTTCCAGTATACCGAAAAGGAGATGCAGACCCGGGTGCGCCGCCTGCAGCGGGCCATCCGCAGGGCCGGCGGCGTGGATATCGTGGTGACCCACGCCCCGCCCCGGGGCTACGGGGACGCGGAGGATAACGCCCACCGCGGCTTTGAGGCCTTCCTGACGCTGATGGACGCATGGAAGCCCCGCTACCTGCTCCATGGCCACGTGCACCAGAGCTATGGCCATAACCTGCCCCGGCAGATCCAGTACGGCGATACCACAGTGATGAACTGCGTGGGCTGGCAGATCCTGGAGATCGACGCGCCGCCGCCCTGCCCGCCCCAGGGCTTCCTGGCCCGGCTGCGGAGCCGGCTGCACGGATAATAAAAGGGAGAGAAGGCCGCATGGGGGATCGGGATGCGCTGCTGCGCGAACGGGAAGAGACCATCCGCAGACAGCATATATACATAGAAACGCTGGAGAAGGCGCTGGCCCAGCGCAGCGCGGATTACGACGCTATCAGCAATGCCACACTCTGGCGGATGACCTGGCCGCTGCGCAGGGCATCCGCCTGGCTGCGGCATGCGCCCATGGAAAAGCGCAGGCCTGCAAAGCATGGCGAAACGCCGCCCCCAAGCCTTTTTTCGCCTGAGGAGCTGAAGACCCAGCGGTCTGAATCCTTCCCCCGGAGGATCAAGATCAGCATTGCAACGCCGCTGTACAACACGCCGGCGCAGTTTTTGCGGGAGATGATCCAGCCGGTGCGGGAGCAGACCTACGCGGACTGGGAGCTCTGCCTGGCCGACGGCAGCGATGGGGAGCACGGAGAGGCGGAATCGATTTGCCGGGCTTTTGCCGCGGAGGATCCCCGCATCCGTTACCGCAGGCTGACGGAAAACGGGGGCATCTCCGCCAATACCAACGCCTGCCTGGAAATGGTTACGGGCGATTATATCGGCTTCCTGGATCATGATGATCTGCTTCACCCCGCTGCGCTGCATCAGGTGATGCGGGCCATCTGTGATCAGGACGCCGATTTTGTGTATACCGATGAAACGATCTTTTGGATCTCCCCGCAGAACGCGGGTATACCGCATCTGAAGCCCGATTACGCGCCGGATACCCTGTGCGTAAACAATTATATCTGCCATTTTGCCGTGTTCAGCCGCGCGCTGCTGGAGGCGACGGGCCCGCTGGACCCGGCCTGTGACGGCGCGCAGGATCACGACCTTTTTCTGCGCATGACCGAAAAGGCGCGCAGGATCGCCCATATCCCCGAGGCGCTGTATTACTGGCGGGCGCACCCGGATTCCATGGCGGGGGATCGGGACAGCAAGCCCTATGCGGCGCGGGGCGGCATCCGCGCGGTGGAAAAGCGCCTCAAGCGACTGGGCCTGGAGGGCGGGGTAGACGTTGCCGCGCCGGGGGAAACGCTGTACCGCGTCCGCTACGCCCCGGGTATCGGTGCTGATCGATGGCGCGGGGGACCGCACTTGCCTGGAGGGCTGCCTGCGGTCGGTATTCGCGTCGTCCAGCTATCCGGATATCGAGGCGGTGGTGGCCTGCCCCGGCGGGACGGGTCCCTGCGACGGGCTGCGGGAAAAATGGCCCCGCCTGCGCACGGTGGAATGCCCGAAGGGGGCCTCCGCGCCGGAGCGACTGAACCGGGCGGCGGACGCCTGTACGGGGGAATATCTGCTGCTGCTGGGCGGCGATCACTGGGTGGTCAGCCCGGATTGGATCCAGGAGCTGCTGATGTTTGCCCAGCGTCCCGACGTGGGCGCGGCGGGCGGGCTGGTGCTTACCAAGGAGGGCAACGTGCTGCAGTCCGGCATTTGCCTGGGGCTGCAGGGGGCGGCGGGCAGCTTCGCCCTGGGCCTGGACAGGCAGCGGGCGAACTACGGGGGCCGGCTGCTGTACGCCCGGAATGTATCCGCCGTATCGGGGGACTGCCTGATGCTGCGCCGGGAATTGTGGCAGCGGCTGAAAGGCGTTGACACAGGGTATAAAACCGCTTATTATGATATTGATCTGTGCCTGCGGCTGCGAAAAATGGGGCTGCTGATCGTGTGGACGCCCTATGCGGAGCTGTGCCGGCAGCCCTTTTCCGCAGATCGGAAGAGCCGGGGCCGCCGGGCGGATGAAAAGCGCTTCCGGCGGATCTGGAAAGAGACCATCGGCGCGGGCGATCCCTACTTCAATCCCAATTTTATGCTGAACAGGACGGATTTTGCCATCCGGCCCGTCCCGGGTCAGCACGATGCGAGGGTGCTATGAATAAGCCGGACGCCGCGGCGCGGGCCGTTCGCTTCTCCCGGGCGGAGGGCTTGCTGCTCCTGCTGGTTTTTGCCTTTTATACGGTCTGCGCCTCGCTGCTCCCCACGGAGCACTGTCCGGATGAGGCTGCGCGGATGCGGGTGGTGCAGTGGATCTGCGATACCCATACCCTGCCCACCGGGGACGAGCCCGAAACGCTGATCCCCCAGTGGGGCTTCTCCTACGCCCTGCGGCCGTACCTGGCCTCCATCCTCAGCGCCGCGGGCATGACGGCGGCGTCGGTGATCTCCCGGGCGGCGTGGTTCCTGCGGCTGGGGGCGCGGATGGTCAGCGTGCTGTCCGCCGTGGCCTGCTGCTTTTACTGCCTGCGGCTGGGGCACCGGCTGTTCCGCAGGCGCAGCGCGGCCGTCCTGCTGGCGGTGTTTGTATGCTTCCTGCCGCAGGTGTGCTTCCTGGGCAGCTATCTGAACAATGATATCCTGGCCCTGGCCGCCGTGTGCATGATGCTGTATTATATGGCGGAGGGCTGTGATACCGCCTTTTCCTGGCGCAGCTGCGCGGGCCTGGGCGTGAGTCTGTCCATCGCCCTGCTCTCCTATTATTCCGTGTACGGCTGGATCCTTTTCTGCGCCGTTTTCTGCGTCGCCGCGGCGCTGCGGGACCGGCGCATCGCTCCCAAG
>CADAHU010000148.1 GCA_902787835.1 uncultured Eubacteriales bacterium | reverse complement strand
TCCCTGTCAATCTGACTGCAATCAGGGCGCGATCCGCCGGTAATAGGCCAGCAGGCCCTGGCCGGCGATGCTCTCCACATCCTTTTCGGCAAAGCCGCGCTGGCGCAGGCGGGTGAGGATTTTGGGGAAATCCGCGGGGCTTTCGATGCCCTCGGGCTTGCGCTCGATGCCGTCGAAATCCGAGCCGAAGCCCACCTTGCCCTCGCCGCCGATATCGTACATATGGGCGATATGGTCGATCAGCCGGTCGATGGTGGCCGGCTCGCCGATGATGGTGGGCCAGAAGTTGACGCCCACGTAGCCGCCCTTCTGGAAGATCGCCCGCAGCAGATCGTCGCTGAGGTTGCGGGGATGATTGACCAGGGCGCGGCTGTTGCTGTGGCTGGCCATGGGCGGCAGATCGCATTTTTCCAGGATATCCCACACGCCGGCGTCGTTCAGGTGGCTGACGTCGGCGGCGATGCCGATGCGCTGCATCAGCCGCACGGCCTCCAGACCATAGGGCTTGAGGCCCTTGTCGCTGCCGCCCATGGCGGGATAGCCCAGGGTATTTTCATGGTTCCAGGTGATGGCCGCCATGCGCACGCCCCGGCGGCGGTACTCCTCCACGACGTGCAAACCGGGGTCAAAGGGCTCGCAGCCTTCAATGGACAGCATGACGGAAACCTGGCCGTCCACCGCCTCGCTGGGATCATCCACCCGATGCCAGCCGGCGGCCTCCAATTCGGCCATCTTCTGGAACATGGCGGCGAAGAGCGCCTCCACGTCCCCCTTTCGGCCCTTGCCCACGTACATGGCCAGGGTCTGCAGGCTTACGCCGCCCTGCTGCAGGCGATCCATGGTTACGTCCAGGGGCTCGCCGGGCCGGGTGGCCATTGCATACAGCGTATCGCAGTGCGTATCACAGATGATCATTTTTTGCTTTCCGTCTCCTCATGCCACAGCATTTCATACCGGGTGCTGAATTCTCCCTGCCGGAGGCCCCGGCGCTCCGTTTCGATCTCTCCGCGCTGGTTATCATAGGGATCCACCCGGGGATACTTTTTTTCCGGCGCGAAGGGCGCAAAGTATGTCCGGTTGGCCACCATGCGCCAGGGATCCAGGTTGCCGAAGTAGAAGTTCCACCTCAGGTCGCTCCCGGCCCGGCGTCCGCCGCCGCCATAAGAGCAATCCACCGGCAGCCAGCCCAGCCGCTCGCTGTAAAACTCCGCCCAGTCATGGCTGCCCACGTCGCCCGGCTCGGCGGCCAGGCCGCTCTGCCACCGGGCGGGGATGCCGCTGATGCGGCAGAGCGTAATGAACAGCAGCGCCTGGATGCCGCAGTCGCCCCGCAGGTTGACGGCGCAGTACTCCGCGCCGCTTTCCATCAGCAGGTAGGGCCGCATAAAGGCGTAGCGCACGTTGCAGGTAATAAAATCATAGAACCGGCGGGCCAGGCGCACGGGATCGGTCTCTGTGCCCTGGATCTCCCGGGCCAGCGAGCGCAGATAGGGCGTAAAGGCGATGTGCGGCAGCTGCTCGGCCAGATCCTCCGGGCAGACGGGCCGGGCGTCGGGGTAGATCGGCCCGCGCAGCTCCTCATCCAGCGGATCCACATAGCGCGGGCGCTGGGTATAGGTGTATTCAAAGGTGAATTCCGGAGCGGACCGCAGCGAGGCCTCCAGCAGGGCGGTGCGCTGGGGCGCGTCTTCCGCGTCACAGCTGACCAGCAGCAGGCTGCTCTCAACATCCTCCGCCGGGGACTGCTGCATGCTGCGGGCCGCCAGGGGCATATGGATGCGGTACAGGGTGTCGGGCTCATGGGAACGCACCCGGGTGGTGGCCCGCAGGCGGCAGCGGAAGACCACATCGTGATCCATCATGCGGCTGATCACGCCGTCCAGCGTGGATTTGCCCGCGTCCGGCAAATCGGAGCGCTTCCGCAGGGAAGGCTCGGTTTTGAGCAGCGAGGCCACGGTATCCTCGTGATAGCGGCGCGCGCCATCCACGTAGATAAAATCCAGCTTGCCATCGTCCATCAGCTGGCTCAGCTCCTGCTCGCTAAAGCTGGGCACATGCTGGCGGATGGAAAACAGCAGCTGCTCGTGGGTCATGGGATAACGCTCCGCCAGCCGCGGCAGCAGCGCGCGCTCCGCCTCCAGGCGGGTCTTGAGCATCTGGGGCAGGGGCATGGCCAGGCGGCGGTCGATCAGCTCCAGCGCCAGGGTGATCTCCCCGGCGTCCTTCATATGGGCGATATCCAGGGGCAGGGGACAGGCGAGGGATTCCAGATAGCGGTCGGGCATAAAAGCTGCCTCCATTTTTTAATTATTCTGCTTCCGGGATGCCGGTGGCGCTTTCCGCCACCAGCTCGTACAGGCAGTATCCGCGCTTGGGGGAATGGATGATCACATGGTTGTCATCGGTGATGACGATTTTGTTTTTGTATTGGGGCGGCAGGATCTCCGCGCCATGCCAGTTCATCAGGCCGTAATATTTCCCTTGTTTGTAGGGGATCATGTACCCGTCCCCGCGCACGGCGGTGAAGCTTTGCTCTCTTGTCAGCCGCTTGGTATAGCTGTCGGCGGTTACCAAGACATAGCGCTCACCATCATCCAAATAGCTGTACGCGCTGCCCATGGCGGTGTACTTTTCCAGCTCGCTGTTGAGGGTTTCCGTCACAGCGCCTGCCGCGATATCATAATAAGAGCGCACGCCGTCCTTTTCCACCACCACGAAGCCGTTCATCACATAATCATCCATGCCAAACCCATTGCTGATGATCTTATCGAATTCGCAGGGCACCAGGAAGCGCGCCTCCTCCAGGGAGTAGAGCCCCACCAGGTTATCCTTGCTCAGCAGCGCGTATTTTTGCGTTGGGGATTTGATGGCGTACTCAGTCGGCCCCAGCAGCAGATTGCCGGTAAGGGTATACAGATAATTCCATTTGACGCCGGAATAATCCGTCCGGGTGGCTACCAGCAGCATGCCCTGGGAGGTATTGGCCTCCGATACGGCGGTATAGCCGTCCATGAGCATGCTGCCCTCCGGCGTCACCACGGCGTAATTGCGCACGCGGTATGCCGCCGTGCCGATTTTGCCCGGAGTGCTGACCGGCTGGAAGGCAAAATTGTACATCGTGACCTGATCCTCCCGATCCTGGACCGAAAGATACCGGTCGTGGGCCTGGGCGTTTTTGAACTGCGAACGGTTCAGAGAAGCGCGCCAGGCAGGCTTTTCGGTTTTGCTGCTGCCCGGCTGGCAGTAGTCGCCCAGCCAGTAGATATCGCAGCGCTTGATCTTATAAAAATGGGTTTTGTCGTATTTATAGTCGTTGTCCTCCTCGGTGCCTTCCTCCAGGATCCAGCACGCGGCCCAATAATGATTGTATACTTTAATATCGCCGTAAAGATGCTCGGTGACCAGCGTGCCGTCCCAAGCAACCAGTGCCTTGGAGTTAATATATTCCAGCGTAGGTTCTGCCGGGTGATTCTTGGTGGATTTGAGCGGCGCAAAGAGCCCACCCAGGAAGCAGTCATAGGAAATATAGGACAGAGAGCCATAGTGGTAAGGGATCAGCTGCTTGCCGGAGGTGCTGATCATGCCCCAGTTTTCTCCATTGGGCTCCTGCGCCAGCAGATAAGCGGTCTTGTTAATGGGATTCAGTTTGCCCAATCCCGAGGCCAGCTCCCGCAGCTGTACGGGCTCCGTGGCGGCCGCGGCCTCCTCGGCCAGGGCGGCCGGACACAGCAGGCACAGCAGGAGCCAGAGAACCAGCGCTTTGTTTAACAGATTGTGTTTCATGGGGCGCCTCCTTTATCGTGCGGTGATGCGGTTCAGCTCCAGCCCTGTGCTGGAGAAGATGATGGCCTGGGAATCGTCGGTGATCACCGGGGCCTTGGTGTAGATGATGGGCAGCACCAGGTTTCCGTGCCAGTCGATCACGCCGAAGAGATTGTCCTTTTTGATGACCAGCAGATAGCCGTCGCCCCGGGTTCCCTGCACGCCGTCGGCCTCCACCACGCTTTCCACGCCGTCGGCGGAGATCAGGCGGATGCTGCCTTCATCCACATAGTACATGACGCAGCCCACGCGCTTGAGCCCCTCGGTGGGATACTGGATCGGGCAGGAGATCCCGCCGGTGGCCATATCGATGTAGCCCACCATTTTATCCTTCTGCACGGCGGTGTAGCCGTTGGCAATGTAGCCATCCAGGGTGGTATCGCAGCTGAGCACGCTGTCGTATTCCGCCGGGATCAGCAGCTCGTTCTTTTCCAGGGAATACAGGCCGCACTTTTTGTTGCCGTCGGTGATCACGGCATAGCGGCGGTTGGCGCTGGCGACGGGGTATTCCAGGGTATAGACGGCATCTCCTGTGACGGGATCCAGCAGGTGGGAATACTTGGTGCCGTTCATGCGGCAGCGGGTGGCGATGACCCACAGCCCGTCGGCAAAGCGCGTTTCGCTGACGGCGGCGTAGTCCGCGGCCAGCACCTGGCCGGAGACTTTATTGATAACGTTGTAGCCTTCATCCAGGGCGAACAGGCTGTCGCCCACCTTTGCGTTTTCCACGGGCGTGCTGTTGAAGGCGCGGTCATATACGGT
>CADAHU010000147.1 GCA_902787835.1 uncultured Eubacteriales bacterium | reverse complement strand
GTATCCAGGTGTCCGCGCATGTAGGTGGCCACATGGCCCGGGTGGATCTGCAGCACCCGTCCGCCCTCCCGGCGCAGGGTGTTGTGGATCAGCGCGCCCTGCATGTTGTTGGCGGCCTTGGACATGCAGTAGCCAAACCAGCCCATCCGCTCGCACTGGGCGATGCTGCCGGCCTCGGAGGTGATATTGACCACCGTTTTATCGGTTCCTTTGCGCAGCAGAGGCAGCAGCGCCGAAGTGACCCGCAGCGTGCCCAGGGCGTTCACGTTGATCACCCGCTGCATCAGCTCAAAATCCAATTCCCCGTCCGGGCCATCCTCCATGTGCCCCAGAATGCCAGCGTTGTTGATCAATAGATCCAGCCCGGGAAAGAGCGCTTCCACCGCCGCCTTCATCTGCGCCACGCTGACGTCGCTGCCGATATCCAGGGAAAGCACGGTGATCCGCCCCGGATACCGGCGGGAAAGATTGTCGATCTGCGTTTCATTTGGATCGATGCGGCAGGCGGCCAGGGCATACCCGCGCTCCGCCAGCTCCCGGGCCAGGGCCAGACCAACGCCGTGATCGCAGCCGGTGATAAGGGCGTATTTCATGGGGATCTCTCCTTTCATAGAAAAAAAGCGGCCCTTGCGGGTCGCTTTGTGATTTGAATGCTCAGCGCACGGTGAAGGTCTTGCTGTTGGCCAGCATGCCGTTGAAGTACAGCTCGATGGTGTAGGTGCCGGTGGGGATGGTGCTGTTCTTCTGGTACATGTTGTAGAAGAAGTTGGAGCCGCACATGCTCAGGTAATAGCTCCAGCCGGTGCCGGTGCCGAAGGTCTTGGTGGAGGTGTGCACGGTATCGGTGTAGCCGTTGGGGGCGGTCATGACGATCTGCACCCAGTAGGTGCGGTCGTAGGCCAGCTCGGGCATGGAGAATTCATAGCGCAGGCCGTAGTAATACTCATCGATGTGGGCGCGGATATCGCTGGCGCTCAGGTAATCGATGCCGCGGGGGCTGTCGCCGGAGGAGCGCATATAGCGGGGAGAGAGGTTGACACGAACGTTGGCGGCCTTCAGCTTGCCATCCTGGAAGGTCTGGGCCGCGGGCATGGTGATGGTGGTGGTGGCCTGCTCGCCATAGGCGTCCTGCACCAGCAGCATGTAGCGCCGGCCCGCGATCAGATCGCCGCAGACGAAGGACTTCTGGCTGGTGGTGGAGGCTTCGATATCATCGCCGGCGGGATAGAGCGCCTGGGTGGCGTTGCTGGAAGGATCCACCAGGCGATAGGCTACGATGTAGGGGCCGTAGTTGGCGGTATCCACCCAGGTGATGGTGGTTTTGCCATCCACCACGGAGAGGCTGGTATTGATGTAAAATTCACGCTGAGCGGCCAGCGCGCTCATGGGCAGCAGGGAGATCAGCAGCGCGCACATGAGCAGCAGGGAGACGATTTTTTTCATGATTGTTTCCTCCGTTCCGGTATTCTGTTGCAGCTGCCTCCATTATACATAGAAAAAGGGATTTATGCAACCGCCCGGAGGAGAAAAATATAAAAATAAAGGCGTTTTTCCCTTGCAATATTGGCCCGGCGGGCATACAATAGGTGTCCGGGCAGCTATGCCCGACAAAAGAAAGAGAGGCGTGAAAAATGCAGGTTTTCGTTTTTGTGCTGAACCGTACCGAGCATTTGGAGCATCTGCTGCAGGAGTTTGTGGATAAGGGCCTCAAGGGCGCCACCGTGCTGGACAGCAAGGGCATGGCGCGCATCCTGCACAGCGAGGAAGAAATGCCGGTGTTCTACGGCCTGAGGGCCATATTGGAGCCGGAGCGCCGCAGCAGCAAGACCATCTTTATGGTGCTTAAGGATGATCAGGTGCAGACCGCGCGGGACATCGTCAACCGCGTCACCGGCGGGCTGGATCACCCCGATTCCGGCATCATGTTTGCCATGCCGCTTACCTTTGTGGAAGGGTTGGTAAAGAAAAAATGAATACGCTGCTCCTGATCGGCATCGCCATGGCCGCGGGTCTGCTTGTCAGCCGCGCCGCGCGGGCGGTGCGCCTTCCCAATGTGACGGCCTTCCTGGTGGCCGGGCTGCTGATCGGCCCCTGCGTGGGGCATCTGCTCTCCCGGGAACAGGTGGCGTCCATGGGGATTATTTCTGATGCCGCTCTGGGCTTTATCGCCTACGCCATCGGCGGCGAGTTCAAGCTCAGCTACCTGAAAAAGATCGGCAAAACGCCCTTGGTGATCACCGCCTTTCAGGGCCTGACCACCGCGGTATGCGTGGATGTGGGGCTGATCGCCTTCGGCGTGGAGGTGCCCCTGGCCCTGCTGCTGGGCGCCATCGCCCTGGCTACCGCCCCGGCGGCCACATTGATGGTGGTGCGGCAGTACAAGGCCAACGGCCCCGTGACCCAGATGCTCCTGCCCGTGGTGGCCATGGACGACGCCCTGGGCCTGATGGTGTTCAGCATTTCCTCCTCGGTGGCCCAGGGCATGCTGGGCGGCGAGATCACCCTGCGCAGCATGGTGCTTTCTCCCCTGATCGAGATCGTGGGCAGCGTGGCGCTGGGCGCGGCGCTGGGCCTGGTATTGGCCATCGGCGCGCGGTTCTTTGCCAGCCGCGGCAATAAGCTGGCCCTGTCCATCGCCCTGGTGCTGGCCGGCGTGGGCCTGTGCGATATGCTGAACCTCTCCTCCCTGCTGGTGTGCATGATGATCGGCGCGGTGATGGTCAATATGAGCCAGCAGCGCGAGGTGCTCATGGAGCAGTGCGACCGGTTCACCCCGCCGCTGTTCCTGCTGTTCTTTGTGCTCTCCGGCTCCGGGCTGGATCTGTCCGTGCTGCCCCAGGTGGGGCTCATCGGCCTGGGCTACCTGGCGCTGCGCGCCATCGGCAAGTGGGGCGGCACCATGCTGGGCGCCCTGTGCACCCACGCGGACGCCAACATCCGCAAATACCTGGGCCTGACGCTGCTTCCCCAGGCCGGCGTGGCCATCGGTATGTCCGCCGTGGTGGCCTCCCACTTCCCCGATCTGGGCCAGCAGGTGAGCACCATTGTGCTGGCCGGCGTGCTGGTGTTCGAGCTGATCGGCCCCATCATCACCAAGCTGGCGCTGACCAAGGCCGGCGAGATTGCGAAGTAAACGGGGAAGGGTACGTTACTTTCTTCCGGAAGAAAGTAACAAAGAAGCAGCCGGCGAACCAAGTTGAATTGGCGAACAAGCTTGCTTCCGCCAGTTTGGTTTAGGTCGCAAAGAGAGTTCCCGGGCAAAAAGAACAAAGTGAAAATCCCTGAAAAATGAGCTCGTTCATTTTTCAGGGATTTTCACTTTGTTCAGGGAACGGTGGCATACGATAAAGCCTGTTGGCGGAAAATCCTGCAGCAGGAGTGTCGACAGCGCAGCCTCTTTCGGTTCCTTTCTGGGCTACAGAAAGGAACGCCCCCCGTAAAACCAGTTGGCGGAAAATCTGGCGACAGGAACGCTCCCGTTTTGTTAAAGTTGCCGGATCAGGATCAGCGGCGTCAGCTCGCCGCCCTGGCCGGAGGGGTTGTCCTTCAGGGCGTCCTGGATCTGATCGTCGGTCAGCGGGAAGCCGGTGGCTTTGCCCAGCTGATTCTGGTCGATATCGTTGGCATCCATCAGCACGGTGGGGATGCCGGTCTTTTGCATGATCTGGTCGCACAGCTCCACCGGATTAGTCGGGTTGATCAGCGCCAGGCTCTTGTAACGCTCAAAGCTGGAGCGGTAGTAGAAGCCGTCGATACCCGCCACGCCGGGGCCCACGATCTTGTAGAACACGCCCTTGATGCCAAAGAGCTTGGTCACCGCGCTGGCGATGGCGGCGAATACCACCCGGGGTGCGCCCACCATATCGATGGCCAGCTGCAGCTTGTAGGGATCATGCACGCCGATGCCCGCCACCGTTTCGCTGGCCCGGGGCGCCAGCAGCTTGGCCCAGAAGCCGGGCTTCACCTGATCCTTGGTGCGCACGGTCTTTTCGCACATGGCCATAACCTTGGCGCCGAAGGCCACCACGTCGCCCTCCTGATAGATGGGGCGTATGTAGCGCTCCATCAGCGCGCATTTATCCTCGCCCACCTCCACAAAGTGGGTCTGCACGGCATACCGCTGGTATTTTTTGCCGTCCCGGCCGGTCAGGATGCCCCGGTCAAAATATACGACGCCGTTTTCCTCCCGGCGGGTGCTCTCTATATTGCGCGATTCACTGCCCATTGCTCTTGTCCTCCGTGTTTTATCCTGCCCTATTCTACGCTGAACCATGCGTTTTGTCAATTTTTATGTGGGGCGGCGCGGCGATCATGGCGCAGCGGGGCGCAATGGAGGCGTGATTGTATGGAAATATCATCCTGTTTGCTTTACAGTGTCATTACAATATGCTATAATAAGGCATACTATCCGTAACAGGAGGCGATCGTTATGTCCATGGTCAATCTGAATGTGCGCGTGGATGCGGAGGTCAAGCAGCGGGCGGAGGCGCTTTTCAATTCCCTGGGGCTCAATATGTCCACCGCTGTCAACGTGTTTCTGCGCCAGAGCCTGGAGGCGGACGGCCTGCCCTTCGCCGTGCGGCATGAGACGCCCAACCAGGTAACGCTGGAGGCCATGCGGGA
>CADAHU010000146.1 GCA_902787835.1 uncultured Eubacteriales bacterium | reverse complement strand
TTTGCTTTACGCTTTTTTTAGACTTCTTGTCTTTTTGTTTATAAGAAAGGGGCTGCCCCTTCCGCCAAAGATTTATTTGGCGTTTTGAGACAGCCCCTTCTCTCTTGTTCTTTTTGCCCGGGAACTCGCTTGGCGACCGTAACCAAACTTGCGGAAACAAGTTTGGTTTTCAATTCAAGCTGGTTCGCCCGTTGGAGTCCAGAGGACGAAGTCCTTTGGCGCAGAGTTTTAGAGGCCGCGGAGGCCTCTAACGTATTCCTCCCCCGTCAAATTCCAATTTGCAAATGCTTTCTTCCTATCAAAAACCGGTATCAGGTCTCGCCTTCAAACTCGCTTCTGTCCTTGCCCAGGAAGAACACCGCCACGGTGCCCGGGCCGGTATGGGAGGCGATGATGGTGCCGATATCGTTGATCATCACGGGCTGCACCTTGGGGAAAGCCTCCACGATGGCATCCCGCATCTTTTCGGCAGTTTCGATCACATTGCTGTGGCAGATAAAGCATTTGCCGCTGTAATCGGCTCCGCCGTCCGCCCGCTCCAGCATGACGCGCAGGGTTTCCCGGATGGCGCTGCCCTTTCCGCGCACCTTGCCGTAGGCGATGATCTTGCCCTTGTTGTTCAGGTGCATGATGGGGCAGATGCCCAGCAGCGTCCCCAGCATGGCGGCGGGGCCGCTGACCCGGCCGTTCCGGCGCAGGTGGGTCAGATCGGTGCTGAAAAACTGGTGATTGATCCGCAGCTTGTTCTCCTCCGCCCAGCGGCAGGCCTCCTCCAGGGAGGCGCCCCGGTCGCGCAGGTCGGCGATATAATCCACCAGCATGCCGTGGCCGCTGGACGCCGCCAGGCTGTCCACCACGCGGATCACCCGGTCTGGCTGCCGCGCCGCCGCGATCTCCGCGGCAGCCTTGGCGTTGAGCGCGCTGCCCGAAAGGCCGGAGCCGAAGGCGATGTGCAGCACGTCGCCCTTTTGCAGCAGGCCGTCGAAAAATTCCACATAGCTCTCGGTATTCACCTGGGAGGTGTGGGGCAGCTTGCCCTGGCTCAGCATGCCGTAAAAGTTGGGCAGGGCGGCGGGATCGCGCAGCATATCATCCACGTATTCCCTGCCATCCACCACATAGGTATAAAAGATCACGGGAATATCGCGGCTCTCGCAGTAGCTGTAGGGCAGATCCACCGTGGATCCGCAGCTCAATATAAATTTCCTCTCCATAATATCAGATTATTCTCCTTTGGTGGAATGTCCGGCCTCGTCCAGCATATGGCTCAGCTCCCGCATAAAGGTGGGGATATCGGTGAACTGGCGGTATACCGAGGCGAAGCGCACATAGGCCACCTCGTCCAGATTGCGCAGCGATTTCATCACCATCTCGCCGATCTGCTTGGTGGTGATCTCCTCCTGCAGGCTGTTGTAGGCCATTTGCTCCACGGCGCCCACGATGCGCTCGATATCGGCGGCGGTCACGGGCCGCTTGTGGCAGGCCTGGATGATGCCGTTGCGGATCTTCTGGGCGTCGAACAGCTCCCGGGTATTATCCTTCTTGATCACCAGCAGCTGGGGCATCTCCACCTTCTCATAGGTGGTAAAGCGGCGGCCGCAGTTGGCGCATTCCCGGCGGCGGCGGATGCTGGTGCCCTCCTCCGTGGGACGGGAGTCCACCACGCGGCTGTCCGGGCAGTTGCAGAATTGGCACTTCATGGGCGATCGCTCCTTCCATGGTTTGGGGCATATAATTATTATAAAACAAATTTGATATTTTGCAAATATTTTTTCATTTTTCGTCCAAAATATGTTATACTGAAGAAAAGGAACCGCAACACAAAGGAGGACGCAGCATGTATATCCCGGATGACGGCATCCGCCTGAACGCCGCGCTTACCCGCCCGGAGGACGTCGATCGCTGCCCGCTGGTCATCATTCTCCACGGCTTTACCGGCCATATGGAGGAGCGGCACATCACGGCGCTGGCCCAGGCCGTAAACGAGATCGGCTTCGCCGCGCTGCGGGTGGATCTGTACGGCCATGGCCACAGCGACGGGCAGTTTGAAAACCATACCCTGTACAAATGGCTGACCAACGCGCTGACGGTGATCGATTACGCCCGCGCCCTGCCCTTTGTTACCGATCTGTACCTCTGCGGCCACTCCCAGGGCGGACTCACCGCCATGCTGGCCGCCGCCATGAAGCGCGATACGCTGCGCGGGCTCATCGCCCTCTCCCCCGCCTGCATGATCCCGGAATTGGCCCGCCGGGGCGAGCTGCTGGGGCTGCGGTTTGATCCCGATCACGTGCCGGACAGGCTGGCCACCTGGGACCGCCGCCTGCTGGACGGCAATTACGCCCGGGTGGCCCAAACCATCCATGTGGAGGAGGCCATCGACCGCTACGACGGCCCGGCGCTGATCGTCCACGGCGACGCCGACGGCGCGGTGCCGCCCCGGTACGCCATCGAGGCCGCGGGCCGATACAAAAACTGCCGCCTGGCGCTGATCCCCGGCGACAGCCACTGCTACGAAAACCACCTGGACCAGATGCTCTCCGCCGTGACCGATTGGCTGCAGGCCCAGGGGTGAGCGGGCAAAACACCGGTTGCGTTTGCGCCGGGCATCCGATATAATAGAACGCAGATGGATACGCGCGCTCCGTACAAAGGAGGAATGGGTACCGTGAAAAACATGGCAAAACGCTGGATCGCCTGCGCCCTGTGCCTGGCGCTGTGCCTGGGCTTTGCGCTGGCGGAGGGCGGCGCGGCGGTGCTGGCGGTCAGCGTAACCACCGAGCGCCTGGTGCTTCGCCTGGGCGAGGTGCAAAAGATCGAGGCCGCCGTGATCCCCGCCGGCGCCCGGGAGCCCGCGCTGCTCTATACATCGGAGGATCCGTCGGTGGCCTATATGACCGGCGCCTACGTGCGGGGCATCAGCCCGGGCGAGACCCGGATCACGGTTTCCTCCGCGGAAAACGCCAGCCTGATGGGCTTCTGCCAGGTCACGGTGCTGGCCGATACCACCATCGGGATGAACCCCGCCAGCCTGTCCCTGCAGGTGAGCGATACCCAGCTCCTGTTCCCCCGGGTGCTGCCCGGGGAGATCGCCGATCAGGGGCTGACCTTTGAATCCGACGATCCCGCGGTGTGCACCGTATCGGCCACGGGCCGCGTCACCGCTGTGGGCACGGGCTACACATCGGTCCGCGCCATCGCGGCGGACGGCGTGACGGGCACGTGCCCGGTGTTTGTGGGCCGCCCAGCCGATGCCATCGCGCTCTCCAGCGAGGCGCTCTCCCTGACCGCCGGCAGCGGTGCGCAGCTCACCGCCGTGATCCTCCCGGAAGAGGCCGACGGCCGGCTGATCGCCTGGTCCTCCGATCAGCCCCAGGTGGCCCGGGTGGATGATAACGGCTACGTGACCGCCCTGATGGCGGGCGATGCGCTGATCACCGCCGCCGCCCGGGACGGCAGCGGGGCCGAGGCCAGCTGCGCCGTGCATGTGGAAAGCGACGGCATGCCGGAGACCACCCCTGATTCCGGTCTCTCCCGGACGGCCTATGTAAACGCGCCCCAGGGCGTGCTCAACATGCGCGCCACCCCCACCGCCGAGGCCCGCGTCGTGCGCCGCATCCCCCAGGACGCGCCCTTTACCGTGCTGGCCTACGGCGATACCTGGTGCCTGGCCCAGTACGCGGGCGTGACCGGCTATGTGATGACCGAATACGTGCTGCTGGAGGAGCCCGTCCAGGCGGAGCCTGCCCCGCCCGCAGCCCAGAGCGGCGATCTGGCCCGGGTGACCGTGGATCACGGCAGCGTGAACCTGCGCGCCGGGGCCAGCCGGGATACCCAGCGCCTGCGCCTGATCCCCGGCGGGGAAACGGTGGAGATCCTGACCTACGGCAGCGAATGGTGCCAGGTGCGCTATGGCGAAAGCACCGGCTATATGATGACCCAGTACCTTGCCCTCAGCCCCACGCCCGCCTATACCGGGCCCGAAGGCCCCGCCCTGGCCTGGGTGTTTACCGAGCGGGGCGGCCTGAACCTGCGCTCCGCCCCCAGCACCGACGCCGCCATCCTGCAGGTCATCCCCCGGGACGCCCAGGTGCAGGTGCTGGAGCAGGGCGTAAAATGGTGCTATGTGCGCTATAATAACCTGCAGGGCTACGTAAAAACCGAGTATCTGGCCATGGAATGATTTCCTTCCCTCCGTCCCCTGCCGGGCGGAGGGAGCAAAATTTTGCAAAAAACGAAAATTAACTATTGACATCGGTTGGCGTTTCGTGTATTATATTCGTTGTCACCGAACGCTGTGCGAAAGCTTTACGGGGTGTAGCGCAGTCCGGTAGCGCACGTGCTTTGGGAGCATGGGGCCGGGGGTTCGAATCCCTTCACCCCGACCAAAACCCTTTCGCACGGCATGTGGCCCCGTGGTCAAGAGGCCTAAGACATCGCCCTTTCACGGCGGTAACTCGGGTTCGAATCCCGACGGGGTCACCATTTCTTCCCTTCGGGGAGCACGGGCCTTTAGCTCAGTTGGTCAGAGCAGTCCCTGAAGGCCCACCATTGTGGCCCGGTAGTTCAGTTGGTTAGAACGCCAGCCTGTCACGCTGGAGGTCATGGGTTCGAGCCCCATTCGGGTCGCCACTTTTTTCCCGCCGGTTGGGCCATTTGCTGGTGTAGCTCAATTGGCAGAGCAGCTGATTTGTAATCAGCAGGTTGCGGGTTCAAGTCCCATCGCCAGCTCCATACCATGGGTAGGTTCCCGAGTGGCCAAAGGGAGCAGACTGTAAATCTGCCGGCACCGCCTTCGATGGTTCGAATCCATCCCTGCCCACCAAATAAAAAAGAGTCCCCCTTGTGGGGGCTCTTTTATTTGCCATAATGGGTGGATTCGAACAGAGCGGCAGTGAATGAGGCTCCAGTGGAGCCTCAGAGCCGCGAATGCGCTTCGCCCGCAGGCGAAGTCGAATCCATCCCTGCCCACCAAATCAAAGACTCCCCCTTGTGGGGAGTTTTTGATTTGCTAAAAATGGATGGATTCGAACAGAGCGGCAGTGAATGAGGCTCCAGTGGAGCCTGAGAGCCGCGAATGCGCTTCGCCCGCAGGCGAAGTCGAATCCATCCCTGCCCACCACTTGTTTCCGCCAGTTTGGTTTAGGCCGCCAAGAAAGTTCCCGGACAACCGGAACACAGAAAAAGCCCAGCAAATCGAGCTTGCTCGGATTTGCTGGGTTTTTTCTGTGTTCAGCGGTGCGCGACGCGCACCGCGCGGCCAGCGGAGCTGGCCTTGCCCGGGGCCTTCCGGCCCGCCCTCCGCTGAAAACCGGCCCAAGGGCAGGTTTTCCGGGCGCTACGGGC
>CADAHU010000145.1 GCA_902787835.1 uncultured Eubacteriales bacterium | reverse complement strand
TGCCTTTGCCGGCAAGGCCCGGGTGCTGTGCAGCGAGGGCAGCCACCTGTACTTTGATAAGGTGGATAACCTGTCCCAGTTCAACGACGACCGCCTGGCCGAGGCGCTCACCGTGGCGGAGAACAGCGACGCCGTGGTGCTGGTGGTGGGCATGGACGAGACCATGGAGGGCGAGCAGGGCGATACCGGCAACCCCTTCGGCTCCGACGACAAGGCCCGCCTGCTTTTGCCCGATCCCCAGCAGCGGCTGATGAACGCCGTGCTGGCCGTGGGCAAGCCCACCGTGATCGTGCTCCTGGCTGGCAGCGCCATCGATCTGGCCGAGGCCGGGGAGAAGGCCGACGCCGTGCTGCTGGGCTGGTATCCCGGCGCCCAGGGCGGCCGCGTGATCGCCGATCTGCTGCTGGGCCGCGTATCGCCCAGCGGCAAGCTGCCCGTTACCTTCTACCATAACGCCCAGCTGGCCGATATGTCCGATTTTACCGATTATTCCCTGCGCAACCGCACCTACCGCTACTTCCAGGGCGAGCCGCTGTATCCATTCGGCTACGGCCTGACCTATGGCCATGTGACGGCGGTCAGCGCCTCCGCAAAAAAGACGGCGGAGGGCGCGCTGGTCACCGTTACCCTGCGCAACGACGGCGCGGCGGATACCCAGGATGTGGCCCAGGTGTACTGCCAGAACGAGGGCAGCGCCAACGCGCCGCGCAATCCCCGCCTCTGCGCCTTCCGGCGCGTCAACGTGCCCGCGGGGCAGGAGGTCACCGTGGAGATCCCCGTGGAGGCCCGCCGCTTCCAGGTGGTGGATGATCAGGGCTGCCGCCTGCAGGAGGGCGATATCGTCCTCTATGTGGGCCTGGGCCAGCCCGACGCCCGCACCCGCCAGCTCACCGGCGCCGACGCCCTGCGGCTCACGCTGGCGTAAAACGCACACACACAATGGGAAGGATGGAATCACGACCGTCCTTCCCTTTTTTTCATGCCGTTTTTATGATAGACTATGGGTAAATTGATGCAACAAAGGAGACCGCCCATGCTGTACCCCGATCGCGCCGCCCAGCACCTGACGCCGGAATTGTTCCGCCATCCCGCCGCCGCTTACCGCAGCCTGCCCTTCTGGTCCTGGAACTGCCGGGTGACCCGGGAGATCATCGATCGGCAGGTGGGCGTTTTTGCCCGGATGGGCTTCGGCGGCGTGGTGATCCATCCCCGGATCGGGCTGGATATCCCGTATTTGGGGCCGGAGTTTATGGAGCTGGTGCGCTATGCCGTGGAGCGGTGCCGGGCCGCCGGGCTGATCTGCTGGCTGTATGACGACGACCGCTTTCCCTCCGGGGCGGCGGGCGGCCAGGTGACCCGCGATCCGCAATTCCGCCAGCGCTTCCTGCTGGTCACGGAGGAAGAGCAGACCCAAGGCACGCTTCGGGCGCGGTATGCCGTGGGCGAGGACGGCGTGCGGCGGCTGGAGGCGGGGGAAGCGCCCCGGCCCGGCGAGCGCCTGCGCCGCGCCTATGTGATGGAGCTGGAGCCCCGGCCTATGCCCGCACCCTGGGGCCCGCGCTGGGGACCGCCGCGCCCGCCATCTTTACCGATGAGCCGCGCATGGAAACCAGTACCCGGCGGTATCAGATGCGCCTGCGCAGCGCGGCGGACCGGGCGGATGTGGCGGTGCCCTGGTCGGAGCCGCTGGAGGAGCGGCTGCGGCAGCGGGGCATCGATTTGCTGGAGATCCTGCCGGCGCTGCTCTGGGAGCTGCCGGGCAGCGCCGCCGCCCGCTGGACCTTCCGGGACGCCGCGGGGGAGCAGTTCGTGTCGGCCTTCCTGGATCGCATCGCGGATTGGTGCGCCGCCCACCATGTGCTGATGACCGGCCACGTGCTCAGCGAGGACAGCCTGTTCAGCCAGTCCGCCTCCCTGGGCGACTGCATGCGCTGCTACCGGCGCATGGATGTGCCCGGCATCGACGTGCTTTGCGATGACCGCACCTTCCTGGCCGCCAAGCAGGCCGTCAGCGTGGCCCACCAGTATGGCCGGGAGGCCGTGGCCAGCGAGCTGTACGGCGTGACCCGCTGGAGCTGCAGCTTCAAAACCTTTAAGCTTCAGGGGGATTGGCAGGCCGCCCTGGGCGTCACCGCCCGGGTGCCGCATCTCTCCTGGATGAGCATGGAGGGCGAGGCCAAGCGCGATTGGCCGGGCTCCATCTTTGAGCAGGCCCCCTGGTGGCGGGAATACCGCAGCCTGGAGGATTACTTTGCCCGGCTGAACACCGCCCTCACCCGGGGCGCGCCCGGGACAAATGTGGCCGTGATCCATCCGGTGGAATCCATGTGGCTGCTGCTGGGCTGCGAGGATCAAACGCTGGAAAAGCGCCGGGCGTTGGATCAGCAATTCGATGGGCTGCTCCGGGCGCTGCTGCTGCACCTGATCGATTTTGATCTGATCGCCGAATCGCTTTTGCCCGGCCAGCAGCCCCGGTACGAGGACGGCTGCCTGCATATCGGCCCCATGACCTACCGCACGGTGATCGTGCCCGCCCTCAGCACCCTGCGCAGCACCACGCTGCAGGTGCTGGAGGCGTTCCGCGCGGCTGGGGGCGAGGTGATCTTTGCCGCGCCGCCGCCCGCCCTGGTGGATGCGAAGCCCGATCCCCGGGCGGCGGAGCTGGCGGCCCGCTGTTCCCGGATGGAGGATATCCAGGCGCTCTGCGGCCTGCTGCGGGAGCGCGCCGGGCTGTGGGTGGATACTGCGGAGGGCCGGCCCGCCGATCAGCTGCTGGTCCAGCGCCGCCGGGAGGAGGACGGGGAATGGATCTTCCTCTGCCACGCCTGGCCCAGCAATACCGGGGCCGATGCGCCGGAGCGCTATACCCTGCGCCTGCGGGGCGCGTACCGCCTGACCTGTTATGACGCCCTGACCGGCGATATCCGCCCCCTGCCCGCGGAATACAGAGGGGGCGATACGGTATACCATTGGACGGCCTATGCCCAGGACAGCCTGCTGCTGCGGCTGACCCCCGGGCGGGCGGATTTGCCCGTGCCGATGGATCCGGTGTATCGCCCATATCTTACGCTGGCGCAGCCGGATCGGGTGGCCTTCTCCGAGCCCAACATGCTGCTGCTGGATTATGCCCGGGCGCGGCTGGATGGCGGCCCGGAAACGGAAAAGACGGAGATCCTGCGCCTGGATAACCTGCTGCGCGCCCGATTGGGCTTTGCCCTGCGGGGCGAGGATATGATGCAGCCCTATGCCCTGGAGGAGAAGGAGACCCATCGGCTGGAGCTGCGGTATACCGTATTTTCCCAGACGGAGGCCGCCTGCATGCTGGCCCTGGAGCATCCGGGAAACTGCCGCGTCACCCTGAACGGACAGCCTGCCGACCCCGCCGACCGGGGCTGGTATGTGGACCGCGCCATTCGGGCCATCGCCCTGCCGACCCTGCGGAAGGGGGAAAACGAGCTGCGCGTGGCGCTGCCCTATCACCAGAAAACCAACCTGGAAAATATGTACCTGCTGGGCGATTTTGACGTGCGGCCCCGCGCCGCCGGGGAGAGCGCCGTCCTGCCCGGGACGCAAAAAAACCTGGGCGATCTGACGGCCCAGGGCATGCCCTTCTACTCGGGGGAGGCGATCTATTCCTTTGCGTTTTCCGTTGCGGATGCCGGGGAGTACGCCCTGCGCGTGACGGATTTTGCCGCCGCCCTGTGCGCCGCGCGGGTGGATGGCCGCAGCGCCGGGCAGATCGCCTATGCGCCGCACCGGGTTTCCCTGGGCTGTCTGGAGGCCGGCATGCACCGGCTGGAGATCACCGCCTTCATCGGCCGGCAGAACGGCTTTGAGTGCCTGCATAACGCCCGGGAGGATTACGTATGGTACGGCCCGGCCGCCTGGCGCACCGCCGGCGCGGACTGGACCGACGATTACCGCTTGCAGCCCGCCGGCCTGACCGCCTGCGCGCTGGTGGAACGGGTATGCCGCAAACCTGATTCGCCACGAGGCACGCCCAAGGCGCAGAGTGAAGAGTTAAGAGCGGAGAGTTAAGAGTTATATGGTCTGCGCGATGTTTTAACGCCCGGGAAGGAACTGAAAGAGGTTTCGTTATCGCCGCTCCTGTTTCTGGATCTTCCAACTGTTTTTACATTATAAAAACTCCACTCTTCACTCTCCACCCTCCACACTTGGCGTAAAGAGCCCGTCCCGCGCCGCTCCAAAACGGCGGCTGCCGGAAAAATCCACGAAAACAGGATCCGGCTTTCGATAAGCGGCGCACAAAAATTAAGAATATATGTTAAAACATAAAAATTACAGTAATATTTGTAGACTTTGCATTTCATTTTTGATATAATCCAATCGGGCGGATTTCTTCAGAAATCGGCCTGAATCCGGCGCTTTTGCGGCCGGAGCCCGAGCGGAAGCGACAGCCCGCTTCTCCCGGTGGCGTGCCGGGGACGCGAGCCGCCGAACAGATGGAGCCCCCTGCGCAAAGCACGAAAATGGCTTTGCGGAGCGGAGCTTTTGCTGCTTTTGGAGGATGCCTGTGCCGGCCCATTCGGGAAAAGGAGCAGAAAGGCGCTTTATTGCTGGAAAGCCAGGTGGGAAGCGGGCGTGGAAATCATCGGAACAGAGCGGACAATGCTTTGGGGACAGGCGTTGTTCATGGGATCGGGTCTTGTTTGTCCTATATGAGAAAGGGTGTTTATTGGCGTGGAACCGGAAAAGCGGATGGCGCAGGACGGCGGCGGGACGCCGACTGAAACTGCGCAGCGTCCAAAGGGAAAGCCGTTTCGGATTGGCAAGTTCAAGCTGGAACATTGGCAGCTTATTTCCGGATTGCTGATTGTCTACGATTATTTGGCGGTTGTAGGCGCGCATATGATCGCGCTGTGGCTGCGCTTTGATGGGATGTACTCGTCGATTCCCAGCGATTACCTGAAAGCGTATGCGGATTTTGTTTTTCCGTTCGCCATCCTTTGCGTAGCAATTTTCGGATTGTTCCATATGTACAACAGCATGTGGCGGTACGCCAGCTTTGTGGAGCTGAGCCGGACGCTGCTTGCCTCGGTTATTACCTCCGTTCTCCATGCGGCCGGCATTACGATCCTGTGCAGAAGAATGCCGATCGCGTATTATTTTTTAGGCGCTGTATTTCAGTTTGGCTTGCTGATTGCGGTCCGGTTTGCATATCGGTTTCTTCAGGTATTCCGCAGGAAGCAGGAGGTTAAGCATGACGCCGATACTGCGCGGGTCATGCTGATCGGCGCCGGCTCCGCGGGCCAGATGATCCTGCGGGATTTTGCGCAGGCAAAGGAAATCACGGATAAAGTCGTCTGCATCATCGATGACAACCCCAACAAATGGAATCGGTACATGGACGGCATCCCGGTGGTGGGCGGAAGGGACGATATCCTGTGGGCGGCAAAAAAATTCGGCGTTGATAAGATCTTCCTGGCGATCCCCAGCGCCACGGCCGAGCAAAAGCGGGATATCCTTACGATCTGCAAGGAAACGGGATGCGAATTGAAGCAGCTTCCCGGCATGTACCAGTTTGTGCTGGATCAGGTCAGCGTTTCCATGATGAAAAAGGTCAGCGTGGAGGATCTTTTGGGGCGCGAGCCGATCCGGGCCAATCTGGAGGAGGTATATGCCTTTATCACCGGAAAGGTGGTGCTGGTCACGGGCGGCGGCGGCTCCATCGGCTCGGAGCTCTGCCGCCAGATTGCCGCTCATAATCCCAGGCAGCTGATCATTTTTGACGTTTACGAGAACAACGCTTACAGCATCCAGCTGGAACTGCAAAAGAAGTATCCGGAGCTCGACCTGGTAACGCTGATCGGCTCCGTGCGTGACAGCCGGCGGATATTCCAGGTATTTGAACAATATCATCCGCAAATCGTGTATCACGCCGCCGCGCACAAGCACGTGCCGCTCATGGAAGAAAGCCCATGCGAAGCGATCAAGAACAACGCCATGGGCACGTATAAGACGGCCTATGCGGCGATGGTCAACCGCTGTGAGCGGTTTGTGCTGATCTCTACGGACAAGGCGGTCAACCCCACAAATGTGATGGGCGCGTCGAAGCGCATCTGCGAGATGATCGTGCAGAGCTTTGACCACATGATCAAACAGGGAAAGGCAGCGCAGATCCCGCAGATGTTTACCCACGCAGGCACTGAAAAAGCGGATAAGGATGGGAGTGGCCGCATCTTCCAGGGGATCAAAACGGAGTTTGTCGCCGTGCGCTTCGGCAACGTTCTGGGCAGCAACGGCAGCGTGATCCCCCTGTTCCGCAGGCAGATCGAAGCGGGCGGCCCGGTAACGGTAACGCATCCGGATATCATCCGCTATTTTATGACCATTCCGGAGGCGGTCAGCCTGGTGATGCTGGCCGGCACCTATGCCCACGGCGGAGAGATTTTTGTGCTGGATATGGGCAGCCCTGTCAGGATCGTGGATCTGGCCAGGAATATGATCAAGCTTTCCGGATACAAGCCCGACGTGGATATTAAGATCGTATACACAGGCCTCCGCCCCGGCGAGAAGCTGTACGAGGAAAAGCTGATGGCGGAGGAAGGGCTGAAAAAGACGGACAACGATCTGATCCATATCGGCTGCCCGATCCCCTTTGACGAGGAGCGGTTTTTAAACCAGCTTACAAAGCTGATGGGCGTGGCGTACAGCAACAAGGAGAGCCGCATCCGGGAAATGATCGCGTCCATTGTGACGACCTATCATCCCGAGCAGGCGGCCTTCCGCGAGGAGAAGAAAGAGGCCTGGCAGCTGGGCGCGTAAAGCGGCGGGCAAACGCAGGAGAACCCCATGCGCGCCCGGGATTCAGTTAGGGAAAAAGGCGCAGAACCGATTATTTGCATTTGAGAGGAGTATAAACCATGACCTCGCAAGATAAAAAGCCCAACGACAGAAACGGAAATAAATCCAGGGAGCCGGCCGGGCTCAAGGCGGCCTTTGGCGCGGTCGCCAAGGACCTGTGGATCGTGATCCTGGATATCATCGCGGTAAACCTGTCTTACTTCCTGGCGCTGATGATCCGCTTCTATGTGCATAGCAGCCTGAGCCCGATCGCGTCTGATTATCTTTCGGATTTTGCAAAGTTTGCGCCGTTCTATACCGTCCTTTGCATCATCGTTTTCGCGTTGTTCAAGCTTTATAACGGCATGTGGCGTTACGCCGGCATCAATGATATGAACCGGATTATCGCGGCATCTGCCGTTACATGCCTGATCCAGGCCGTGGGAACGGCGCTGTTCGTCCGCCGGATGCCGATTACCTACTATATAATCGGCGCGTTGATTCAGTTTGTCTTTATTTTCATCATTCGCTTCGCGTATCGGTTTGTGGTTGTGGAGCAAAAGAAAATCGCCGGGAGAAATCTTCCGGCGATCAATGTTATGATTGTGGGCGTGGGCGAAATCAGCCACAGAGTGATCAAACAGCTGGAGGACGCCAGCGCCTACCGTCCGGTGTGCGTGATCGACAACAAAAGCTATACCGACGGCAAGATGTTTGACGGCATCCCGATCCTGAGCGGCGGCGTTCATCTTGAGGAAACCGTCGCCAAGTATGGCGTAAAAGCAATCTTTATCGCGGATCCCGCCTTGCCCGCCGAATCCCGGGAGAGCATCAAGCGCTTTTGCAAAGGGAAAGAGATTGAGCTGCAGGATTATACCGGCTATCTTTCCAACCTGACGGGCCGTGTTTCCCTGACAGGCCTCCTGGAAACGGTCAAATGCCCCGTGATGATCAAAAACGGAGGCAAAGACAAGGAGTACGCAAACGGCCTGGAAGCCCTTGTGGATCTGAACGATCATTATACCGTAAGCAGCATCTCGGCGGCCGGGGGCAAGCTGGTGATCGAGCTGAAGCAGAACACAACGGAGGCTTACGCGAGATACGAGGAATGGCTCAAAAAGCATAAGGAAGAAACGGGAGAGGACGTCAGTTATTTTTGATATACAGCCCCAAAGCAGCATTGATCTTATTATAAGGGCATTGGCTTGATGGATAACGAAGGGGAGAAACATATATGCCGCAATTTTCTGGACAGGACGCCCCCAATATGTGGATTTATAATGCAACGAAGGAAGATTATTTAAAAGATCCCCGGTTCAAGGGACTGGAGCCTTCTCCGTCCCGCATCTGGCTTTCTTCCCCCACCATGCACGGGGATGAGCAATACTGGGTGGATGAGGCGATCCAGACCAACTGGGTGAGCACCGTCGGCGCGAATATCGACGAGGTTGAGAAGATAACGGCGCAGAAAATCGGCCGGAAGTATGCCGTTGGCCTTTCTGCCGGCACCGCGGCGCTGCATCTGGCCATTCGTCTGGCGGGAGAGCGCCTTTATGGGCCGCAGCCGGCAAACCGCGGCACACTGACCGGCCGCAAGGTGTTCTGCTCTGACTGCACCTTTGATGCGACGGTCAACCCGGTGGCGTATGAAGGCGGCGAGGCTGTTTTTATAGACACGGAGGCTGACAGCTGGAACATGTCTCCCGAGGCGCTGCAAAAAGCTTTTGAAATGTATCCCGAGGTTCGGCTGATCGTTGTGGCTCATCTTTATGGGACGCCGGGCAAATGCGAGGAGATCCGCCGTATTGCCGATGCGCATCATGCGCTGATCGTTGAGGACGCCGCAGAATCCTTCGGGGCTACCTACAAGGGCGTGCAGACCGGCATGTTTGGGGATTACAGCATTATTTCTTTCAATGGCAATAAAATCATTACGGGCTCATCGGGCGGAATGTTCCTGACGGACAGCAAAGAGGACGCCAACAAGATTCGCAAGTGGAGCACGCAAAGCCGCGAAAACGCCGCCTGGTATCAGCATGAGGAGCTGGGCTACAACTACCGCATGAGCAACATTATTGCCGGCGTGATCAGGGGCCAGCTGCCGTACCTGGAGGAGCATATCGCGCAGAAAAAGGCGATTTACGAACGGTACAGGGAAGGGCTCAGGGACCTGCCGATCCGCATGAATCCCATTCCCGATTATACAGAGCCCAACTATTGGCTGAGCTGCCTGGTGATCGATGAGGACGCAATGTGCCAGACAACCCGGGGCGAACAGGACGCGCTGTACGTTTCGGCGCCGGGCAAAAGCTGCCCCACAGAAATCCTCGGAGCAATCATGGCCTTCAACGCCGAAGGCCGCCCCAT
>CADAHU010000144.1 GCA_902787835.1 uncultured Eubacteriales bacterium | reverse complement strand
AAATGAACGCTTGGGAACGGCCTTGATAATTCCCGCGACTTTCCCTGCTGGTTTGTGATCTGGTTTTACTGTTTCTGCCTGTGACTTGCTGCTTTTTCCGTTATGTTTGTTTGCTTTACGCTTTTTTTAGACTTCTTGTCTTTTTGTTTATAAAAAAAGGGCTGCCCCTTCCGCCAAAGATTTATTTGGCGTTTTGAGACAGCCCCTTTTTCTGTGTTCTGATTGTTCGGGAACTCGCTTGGCGACCGAAGCCAAACTGGCGGAAACAAGTTTGTTCGTCGATTCAAGTTGGTTCGCCAGCTGCTTCTTTGTTACTTTCTTCTCAGAAGAAAGTAACGTATCCTCCCCTCGGCAGCTTCCCCGTTTGCGCCAATCCGCTTACACCGCGTCGGGGCGCTGGGCCTGCTGCGCGTCGGGCAGGGCGGCCTTTTTGCTGCGGAGAACCCGGGCGGCATGGGGCGCATGGGTCAGGATCGGCTTGGCGCCCTCGGTGATCACATCGCTGGTCACCAGGCACTCGGTCACATCCGTTTGTCCCGGCAGATCAAACATGGTATCCAGCAGCGCACGCTCGATAATGGCGCGCAGGCCGCGGGCGCCGCTCTTCTGCTGGATGGCCAGCTTTGCGATGGCGGTCAGGGCGTCATTCTCAAAGGAAAGCTCCACCCCGTCCATCTCCATCAGCCGGGCGTACTGCTTGACCAGGGCGTTCTTGGGCTCGGTCAGGATGCGCACCAGCGCTTTTTCATCCAGCTTATCCAGAGTGACCACCACGGGCAGACGGCCCACAAACTCGGGGATCAGGCCAAACTTCATCAGATCCTCGGGGCGCAGCTGCTTGAGCGCGCTGGCCGCCTCATCATTGCTGTCGCCGCTCAGCTTGGCCCCGAAGCCCAGGGTCCGGCTGCCGATGCGCTGCTGAATGATGGGCGCCAGGCCATCGAAAGCGCCGCCGCAGATGAATAGGATATTGGTGGTATCGATCTGCATGAACTCCTGGTGCGGGTGCTTGCGTCCGCCCTGGGGCGGCACATTGGCAACGGTGCCCTCCAGGATCTTGAGCAGCGCTTGCTGCACGCCCTCGCCGCTGACATCGCGGGTAATGGATACGTTTTCCCCCTTGCGGCTGATCTTATCGATCTCATCGATATAGATGATGCCGCGCTGGGCGGCCTGGATATCTCCGTCCGCCGCCTGGATCAGGCGCAGCAGGATATTTTCCACATCCTCGCCCACATAGCCGGCCTCGGTCAGCGCCGTGGCGTCGGCAATGGCGAAGGGCACGTTCAGGATTCGGGCCAGGCTCTGGGCCAGGTAGGTTTTGCCGCAGCCGGTGGGGCCCACCATCAGGATATTGGATTTTTGCAGCTCAACATCCCCGGCCTTGGCAGGCGCGTTGATCCGCTTGTAATGGTTATACACCGCCACGCACAGCGTGCGCTTTGCATCGTCCTGGCCGATCACATACTCGTCCAGCACAGCCTTCATCTCGCTGGGCAGCGGGATGCTGGTCTTTTTGGCGGCGGTGTGCATGGGCGCCACCACCTCATCGGCGATGATATCGTGGCACAGCATCACGCACTCATTGCAGATGAACACATTGGGACCGGCCACCAGACGGCGCACCTGATCCTGGGTTTTGCCGCAGAAGCTGCAGCGATGCAGCTTGCGCGTGGTAAAATCATCCTTGGGCATCGTTCACCTCAGACATGGTCTTTTTACGGGGATAATAGATCTGATCAATAATGCCGTACTGCAGCGCTTCCTCGGCACTCATAAAGTAATCGCGCTCGCAGTCCAGGCGCATCTTGTCCTCGGGCTGGCCGGTCATCTCGCTCATCATGCGGATCATCTTATCCTTGGTGCGCAGCAGCCACTTGGCCTGGATCTCCACATCGGTGGCCTGGCCGCGGGCGCCGCCCAGGGGCTGATGGATCATCACTTCGCTGTTGGGCAGGGCCAGGCGCTTGCCCTTTTCCCCCGCCATCAGCAGGAACGCGCCCATGCTGGCCGCCATGCCCACGCAAACCGTGCGCACGTCGGGCTTGATATAGTTCATGGTATCGTAAATGGCCATGCCCGCGGTCACGCTGCCGCCGGGGCTGTTGATGTACAGGCTGATATCGGCCTCCGGGTTATCCATCTCCAGGAACAGCAGCTGGGCGATCACGATATTGGCCACCTGGTCGTTGATCTCATCGGCCAGGAAGATGATACGGTCCTTGAGCAGGCGGGAATAGAGATCATACCCGCGCTCGCCGTTGCTGGTGCGCTCCACCACGTTGGGGATCAAAATACTCATTGTTTTTCCTCCAAGGCTTTACCGGCATGCGCGGCGCACTTCCATTTTATGCCGCGCAGGACCATCCTATGCCTTTTTTGTTCAAAGGGCTGCCAAAGGATATGTTTGGCAGCCCTCCGTACAGGCAAATGCGCCTGTGATTATTTGTTTTCAGCGTCCTCGGCCTTTTCTTCCTTCTTGGCCTTCTTCGCGGCTTTCATGGCGGGCTTTTCCTCAGCCTTTTCCTGGCCCTTCTCGGTGATCTGGGCGTTGGCCTTCAGGAAATCGATGGTCTTCTTGATGCCGGCGGTCTCCCGCAGGTATTCCAGCTGGCCCTCGGACAGGGAAGCCTTGAACTCGCCCACCTCGCGGCCCATGCGCTGGGCCTGATCGGCGATGGTGGCCTCGTTATCCTCGTCGGTGGGCTCGATGCCCTCCGCCTTGGCGACGGCTTCCAGCACCAGCTGAGTCTTTACGCGGTTGGTGGCTTCGCCCTTGTACTGCTCGCGCAGCTGATCCATGGTCTGGCCGGTGTACTTGAGATAATCCTCAAACCGCAGGCCCTGATACGCCATGCGCATTTCCATCTCGCGCAGCATGGTGGTGATCTCGTCCTGGATCATGGCGTCGGGGATATCGCAGTCGGCGGCGTCCACCACCTTCTGCACCAGGGCGTCCTCCAGCTCGGCCTCGGCGCGGTCGGCTTCGTTCTTCTCCAGGGTTTCCTTGATGTTCTGCTTATAGGCCTCGAAGGTATCGAACTCGCTCACGTCGGCGGCAAAATCATCGTCCAGGGCGGGCTTGACCTTCTCCTGGATGCCGTTGACCTTCACATGGAACACGGCGTCCTTGCCGGCCAGCTCCTCGGCATGATACTGCTCGGGGAATTTAACGGTCAGATCCTTCTCCTCGCCGATCTGCATGCCCACCATCTGCTCCTCAAAGCCGGGGATGAACATGTTGCTGCCGATGGTCAGGCTCTGGTTCTCGGCGGTGCCGCCCTCAAAGGCCACGCCGTCCACGGTGCCGGCATAGTTCAGGTTGACGATATCGCCGTTTTCGATGGCGCGGTCGGTCACATCCTGGGTGGTGCTGGCGCGCTCCACGTCGGTATCGATGCGGGCATTGATGGCTTCCTCGGTGATGGGTTTCAGGTTCTTCTGGACCTCCACGCCCTTGTAATCGCCCAGGGTGATATCGGGCTTCACAAAGACCTCGATGGTGAACTTCAGCTCCTGGCCGCTGCCGATCTGCTGGATATCCACCTCGGGGCGATCCACGGGGTTCAGGCCGTCGGCCTTGATGGCCTCGTCATAGGCTGGCTGGGCGACCAGCTCAAAAGCGTCATCATAGAATACGGCTTCGCCGTACATGTTCTCGATCAGCTTGCGCGGGGCCTTACCCTTGCGGAAACCAGGCACATTGATGCGGCTGCGGTTTTTGAGATAAGCCTTCTGCATCGCTTCGGCAAAAGCCTCGGCGGTTTCCGTGAAGGTCAGTTTAACCTTGTTGCTTGCGATCTTTTCAACGGTGTAAGACATGTGGGACCCTCCTGCGCAAAAATGCGTTCTTTCACGGTGCGAAGCTTTTCAAAAAGCGTGTTCGCACACAGTATATTATTATAGCACCCCTTTTCGGCGATTGCAAGAATAATATGGAAAAAACCGGGGTGTTTGGATGAAAAATCCACCGCCCCGGTCAATAACAAGCCGTTCTTTTCCCCCTTGGGATTACAGATAGGGCCGCAGCCGGTCAAACACCGTGCGGTAGGCGGCGGAATCAAAATGCACGCCGTCGCCGGTATGCTCGATCTGCAGATTGCCGTCCTTGTCCTTCAGGCCGTCGTTCACATCGATATAGTTGAAGCCAAACTCCCGGGCCAGCCCCTCCGCCATGCGGTTGGCGCGGTTCACGTTCTCATTGGTGCGCTCGCCCAGGCCGCCGTGCTCCCGGGCCCCGGGGGCATCCCAGTTGACCGGGTAATAGGCCATCATGTACACCACGGTATCGGGCAACTTATCCCGGATAATTTCGCAGATCCGGCGGTAATTGGCCGAAAGATGGGCGAACCAGTCCTCCCCCTCCGGCATGGAGCGGATATCGTTGGTGCCGATGTTGATAAACAGCTTGCTGGGCTCGGGATCCAGCAGCACCGTATCGATGGCCGCCAGGAACTCATCGGTCACGTACCCGCCGATGCCGCGGTTGTAGGCGGTGGGCAGGCCCTCGTTCAGGCAAAACTCCGTGATGGGGAACATTTCCATCAGCGAGGAGCCGGTAAACAGCGTCTGCCCCTTGCGGATATAGCGGTTCTGCTCCCGGTAGTTTTGGAGCTTGCGTTCCTTTTCCATTTGGAAGCGCTCCGCCATCTCCTGCACGATCTTTTCCCGTTCGGTCATGCCGCGTATCCTCCTTTGCGCATCCCGCTGATCAGCGGGTAAATTTCATATCCAATCCACTGAAGCCCAAATGCACAGC
>CADAHU010000143.1 GCA_902787835.1 uncultured Eubacteriales bacterium | reverse complement strand
TACTGCTCGGTGATGTTCTCGATCTGGCGGCCGCGCTCCAGTATATCGCGGTTGATGCGGCGCAGCAGGCAGATATCGGGCTCCACGTTGATATAAAGCTTCAGGAACATCAGGTCGGTGAGCCGCTCATCAAAGAAGGCGTGGATGCCCTCCAGCACCAGCACATCCGCCGGATGGATGATCTCCGTGCTCTCCGCCCGGCGATGCTGGGTAAAATCGTAGGCCTTGCGCGTTACCTCCTGGCCGGCCATCAGCAGCCGCACATCGTTGTACAGCAGGTCGTGGTCAAAGATATAGGGCTCGTCGTAATTGAGCTTGGTGCGCTCCTCAAAGGTCAGGTTGGGATGATCCAGATAGTAGGCGTCCTGGTTGATCAGCGCGCTGCTGACGCCCGCCGCGCTGCAGATTTCCCTGGCCAGCGTGGTTTTGCCCGAGCCGCTGGCGCCGCAGATTCCGATAAAGATCATTGGTATTCCTCCCCTTTATTTCAGGTTGATTTCTGTACGCATCCCGCGTTGCGCCGTCCCGCGGCCTGTGCTATAATGCAGGCATCAAGCGCAAAGGATGGCAAGCCCATGAAGCTTATGATCGCGTCCGATATCCACGGCTCCGCCCATTACTGCCGGAAGCTCTTATCCGCCCTGGACCGGGAGCAGGCCCCGCGCATGCTGCTGCTGGGCGATATCCTGTACCACGGCCCGCGCAACGATCTGCCCCGGGAATACGCGCCCAAGGAGGTCATTGCCCTGCTGAATCCGCGCCGGGAGCAGCTGCTGTGCGTGCGCGGCAACTGCGATACCGAGGTGGATCAGATGGTGCTCACCTTCCCCATCCTGGCGGATTACGCCCTTTTGCAGCTGGCGGGCGTCACGATCTACGCCACCCACGGCCATGTATACAACACCGGCCATCTGCCGCCGCTGTGCCCAGGAGATATCCTGCTGCATGGCCACACCCACGTGCCCGCCTGGGAGGATCATGGCGATTACCGGTATTTCAATCCCGGCTCGGTCTCCATCCCCAAGCAGGATTCCCCCCACGGATATATGATATTGGAGGATGGTCTCTTCCTGTGGAAAACGCTGGATGGCGAAATCTATCACCAGGAGCAGCTGTAAGCTTTACCGCACCTGGCCCGCACCGCGCACCACATATTTATAGGTGGTCAGCTCCTCCAGCCCCATGGGGCCCCGGGCGTGCAGCTTTTGGGTGGAAATGCCCATCTCGCAGCCCAGGCCAAACTCGCCGCCATCGGTAAAGCGCGTGGAGGCGTTTACATACACCGCCGCGCTGTCCACCCGCTGGGTAAAGGCGGCCGCCGCCGCGTCATCCCGGGTCAGGATGGCCTCGCTGTGGCCGGTGGAATGGCGGGCGATATGGGCAATGGCCTGCTCCACGCCGTCCACCACGCCCACCGCCAGGATATAATCCAGGAATTCGGTATCAAAATCCATCTCCCCCGCCGGCGTGCCGGGGATGATTTCCGCCGCCCGGGCATCCAGCCGCAGCTCCACCGGCGGCAATCCCTTCGCCTCCCGCTCCTCCCGCAGCCGCTTATGCAGCCGCGGCAGCAGCATGGGGGCGATTTTTTGATGCACCAGCAGCACCTCGGCGGCATTGCACACCGAGGGACGGCTGCACTTGGCGTTTTCGATGATATCCAACGCCTGCCCGATATCGGCGGTGGCGTCGGCATAGATATGGCAGATGCCGGTGCCGGTCTGGATGCAGGGCACCTTGGCGTTCTCCACACAGCTGCGGATCAGCCCGGCGCTGCCCCGGGGGATCAGCAGGTCGATCAGCCCCTCGGCCTCCATCAGCTCCCTGGCGCTGGCCCGGGTGCGGTCCTCGATGAGCCCCACCAGGGCTTTGGGCAGCCCCACGGCGTTCAGGCCGCTGTGGATGGCATGCACGATGGCGGCGTTGGAAAGGTAGGATTCCTTGCCGCCCCGCAGCACCATGGCGTTGCCCGATTTAAGCGCCAGCGCCGCCGCGTCTGAGGTGACGTTGGGCCGGCTCTCATAGATCATGGCGATGACGCCCAGGGGCACGGATACCCGCTCGATCATCAGCCCGTTGGGCCGCTCCGTATGGCGCAGCACCCGGCCCACGGGATCGGGCAGCTCCACCACGTCCAGTACGCCCCGGGCCATGGCCTCCACCCGAGCGTCGGTCAGCGTCAGGCGGTCGATCATCACCGGCCCCAGCGCCTCCCGGGCGGCCTCCACATCCTGGCGGTTGGCGGCCAGGATGGCCTCTTTTTCCCGCAGCAGGCTTTCCGCAATGCTGCGCAGCGCGGCGTTTTTGATCTCATCGGACGCGGCGGCCAGCACCGGCGCCGCCGCCTTGGTCTCCCGCAGGATATCCTGTGTCAGGCGCATATCATTCCCTCCCAACAAACCGGGTGCCCACGGCCTCCCCGGCGATCACATCATAGAGCGCTTCGGGCCGGGAGCCGTTCATGATCACCATATCGCAGCCCGCCTCCATGCACAGCCGGGCCGCCGCCAGCTTGGTGGCCATGCCGCCGGTGCCCAGAGCGCTGCCGCTGCCGCCGGCCGCCGCCAGCAGCTCCTCCGTCAGCTCCCGCACCTCCGGCACCAGGCGCGCGTCGGCGTTTTTATGGGGATCGGCGGTATACAGGCCGTCGATATCGGAGAGGATCACCAGCAGATCAGCCTTGACGCTCACCGCCACCAGGGCGCTCAGGGTATCGTTATCGCCCACGGCGATCTCATCGGTGGCCACGGTGTCGTTCTCGTTGACCACGGGCACCGCGCCCCATTCCAGCAGGCGCAGCATGGTATTGGCAAAGTTCCGATGCCGCGCCTCATCCCGCATATCCTCGCCGGTCAGCAGGATCTGGGCGGCGGTATGGTTATACTCCGAAAACAGCTTGTCGTACACATACATCAGCTCGCACTGGCCCACGGCGGCCGCCGCCTGCTTGGAGGGCATATCCTGGGGCCGCTCCCGCAGGCGCATTTTGCCCACGCCCATGCCGATGGCGCCGGAGGACACCAGCACCAGCTCGTGCCCGGCGTTTTTGATATCGCTGAGCTCCTTGCACAGTTCCTCCACCCGGCGGATGTTGAGCCTGCCCGTGCCGTGGGTCAGGGTGGACGTGCCAACTTTGATCACGATTCTCATGGATTCTCTCCTGATAAAAGCATTTCCGCCGCCCGGCGGGCGATGGGCACATCGGCGGGCGTCATGGCCAATTGCGCCAGCTGCTCCCGATCAAAATAGCGGATCTCATCGTGCACCCGCTTTTGGAAGGCCTCGCTCTCCGGATAAAAGCGATAGGCGCACAAAAGGATCTGCATGCCCAGATCATTATAGGTATAGGCGCTGTCGCACAGGTGCTCCCCGGCGCGGCCCGATACTCCGAATTCCTCCCGGATCTCCCGCTCCAGGCAGGCTTCGTCGCTCTCCCCCGGCTCAGTCTTGCCGCCGGGGAATTCCCAGAGCCCCGCGTGCTTCTGCCCCGGGGCGCGGCGGGCCAAAAGCACCCGGTCCTCCCGCAGGATCACCGCGCAGGTGACGCGCCGGACGATCACAACGCCTTCTCCCGGGCCATATCCACGCCCTTGCCGGTATGCGCCGCGCCCGCGGGCACCAGGAAATTCAGCGCCCCGGGCAGGCATTCCACCGTGAAGGCGCTTCCCCGCACGATCTCGCCGTCCAGGCAGATCAGCCCTTCCCTGGCAAATTCGATTTTCACCTGCCGGGCCCGGCGATAAGTAATGTATTTTTTCATCTTTGGGCTGTCCAGGTGCTCGCCCCGCTGGTACAGACCGATCATCTGCACAAAGCGGAGCCGCGACAGGGGACGCACCATGCAGATCTCCATCATTCCGTCCTCCACCCGGGCCCGCGGCGCGCAGCGGAAGCTGCCGCCCACGTATTCCCCATTGGCGAAGGTGCTCAGCAGTATCTTTCCATCGCACAGCGTATCGCCATCCGCCGTTACCCGGCAGGCGTGCTTCATGCCGTCGATCAGCGTGGCCGCCACCGCGGGATAATAGCTGCGCGGGCCGGCGAACATCGGGAACCGGCGATAGGTGACCATGCGCGCCGCCGCCAGCGCCTCAAAGCCGATATTGACCACGTTGACGGCATAGCGGTCGTTGACGCGGATCACATCGATGGGGCGCGGCACAGCCTGCATCAGCGCATCGATATCCAGAAAGGCCGCCTTGCCGCCGTAATACTTGACAAAATCATTGCCGCTGCCGCTGGGATAGCTGCCCACCGCGGCATGGGCGCAGCCCGCCGCGCCGTTGACCACCTCGTTCAGCGTACCGTCTCCGCCGCAGGCATAGAAGCGCACGGGCTCTCCCGCATCGCATACCTCCCGTACATACCGCGCGGCGTCCATCGGCCCGGCTGTGGTATACACCTCGCAGGAGGGCTTCCCCTGGATGGCCTTACGGATCTCCCCGGTTCTGTCCCGGGGACCGGAGCGCGGATTGACGATAAAAATATGCCGCATATTCACAAACTCCCTCTTGCTTTCGCGGCGCATCCTGCGTACAATAGGAACAGGCAATACGCTGTTATACGGAATATTATACGCATTGCTTCTATTTATTGTCAAGGAGGAACTCATGAGCAGTAAAAAATGGGGCCTGATCGCCCTGTGCGCCGCGCTGGTGGTGGCGCTGGGCGTGGGCGCGTACGCCATCTGGGGCAACAAGCCCGCCTCCGGCGACGGCGTTATCAGCGGCGAGATCACCGCAGCGCCGGATATCGATATGTCGGCAACCCATCAGGTGGAGATCGAGATTCAGGATTACGGCACCATTAAGGCCGAGCTTTACGGCAATATGGCCCCCATCACCGTGCAGAACTTCGTCAAGCTGGCCCAGTCCGGCTTCTATGACGGGCTGACCTTTCACCGCATCATCAGCGGCTTTATGATCCAGGGCGGCGATCCCCTGGGCACCGGCCTGGGCGGGTCCGAGGAGAAGATCAAGGGCGAATTCAGCGCCAATGGCGTGGTCAATCCCCTGAGCCATACCCGCGGCGTGCTCTCCATGGCCCGCAACAGCATTTCCATG
>CADAHU010000142.1 GCA_902787835.1 uncultured Eubacteriales bacterium | reverse complement strand
TGCATGCGTTTGCTGTCGTGACCGCGACTGGCAAATCAACAGACAAGGGCTAACCCACCCAACGCTGTCATTCAGAGCCGGCCCTATACGGATGGGCCGCGCGAAGAATCTCCCTGTGGGCGGAAAGGGTGCGGGGGTGCGCCGCCAGTGTAGGTGCCCATTACCGCCCGCGAGGGGGAGATCCTCCCTGCCGTTGGCAGGCGCAAGCGAACGCTGGGCTCAGGATGACAGCGTTAGGGAATGTTATATGTGTTTGTTGGCCTGTCCGCCCGCAGGGGGAGATCCTCCCTGCCGTTGGAAGGCGCAAGCGAACCGCCTGCGGGCGTCAGGATGACACATGTAGGGCGGGGCAAGAATACGCTAAAAAAGAAAAAAACCGCCGCGGGAGGGCGATTATCAAAAAGAAAAGCGGAATACCGGAGGGGCCTTGCGGCAAGCCGCACGACCGGTATTCCGCGCTTGGGCCGGCTGTACGCCGGTCGGTACAGGATGACAAACTGCGCGCGTACGCATGGGCGGGCAGGGCAACCCCGCGGGGACATTCCCGATATGCCCGTTGGGGAGGGCCGGACAAACGCTTTTCCCTTCCGTCGCCGCACGCGCTTTTCTCACCGCCCGGGGGCGATGGGTCGGCGCTAACTGCCAGGGCACAGCCGGCAGCGGAGGGGATCGGCGCCGTCGCTGGCGCGCGGCAGCCATCCAATCGTTGGGCGCCTCATCCGTTTTTGGAAACAGCTTGGATGAAGGCCGCATCCGCGCTGTTGATCCCGGCTAAGGCTTTCACATGCAAAACGCAGCGTACAACCGTACGTTTGGTTTGCATTTTTTTGTAGACTGATTATACCATGAAACCGGTCTGCAAGTCAAGCATGGTCAAAAAGCCCCGATTTTCCTGCTTTTTTACAGCAGCGGCTGCTGTCTCGGCCTGGCGTCGATCTCCACCCGGAGGCTTGCCCGCCGGTAGCGCCCGGGCCAGTCCGCGGCCAGCCACTGCTGCAGGGTGCCGTATCGGCGCGCCGCTTGGCAGCCGAAGCCCAGGGCGTCGCAGCCCGCCGCCTGCAGCCGGATAATCAGCCCCGTCAGCGCCTCCCGCAGCGCCTGGGCCGCGGCCTCCCCCGGCGGCGCATCGTAGAGGGAATAGGCGATGTACACCGGCAGATGCAGCACCAGCGTATCATCCGCCTCCACCCGCAGCGTGGGCGCGCCCCGGGATTCCACCCCATAGGTCTGCCCGTCCGCCTTCAGCAGCAGCGTTTGTCCCTGGCCCCGGGCCAGGCGGTACAGCTGCACCTCCTGCCGGCTCAGCAGGGCGTGGCCCGCGCTGCCCAGGGCATAGCCGCCGATGTCCTCCGCCCCGTCCCCGTAATCCAGGATGGGGTCGCGCCAGGGACCGCTCAGGTCGCGCAGCGCCTCGGAGAGCGTCGTTTCCGGCAGGCTGCCCTGCTGGGCGTCGTGCTGGCGGGACATATCCAGATACCGGCTCAGCCGCCTGCCGATTTCCGGGGCCATGGCCGAAACCAGATCGGCGGCGCGGCCCGGGCACACCGTCACCAGGGCGTGGGCCCGCAGCCCGGGCAGCTGATCCAGCCGGTCCAGCAGCGTCAGCGCATCGGTATGGTTCAGGCTCTCTGCCCCGATCACCGCCTCCCGCAGCTGGCTGAACTGGGGCGTAACCGGGGCGGCGGCGTACAGCGCGGCCACCGCTTCTGTCCAGTCTGCGCCGGTGGCCTGCAGGGTGGCGTAGCCCTTCCGGCCGCTGCCGTAATCCGGAGATTTAACGGTGAGCGTTACCCCGGCTTCGTCGATATCCACCCCCAGGCACACCGCCATAAAGGCCAGCTCGATCCGGTTCCCGCAGCCGCCCAGGGGCAAAAGGCAGGCGATCAGCAGCAGGCACAGCGCTTTTTTCACGGGGATTTTCCTTTCTTTTTGGCCGCATGGCTGCTCAGCAGGCACATCAGCAGCAGCGCCGCCGCCAGGGGATACCGCCAGGGCAGCAGGCGGATCAGCCGCTGCTCCCATACGCCCATGCCCTGCACCGCCAGGGGCATGCAGGCCAGGGAGAAGGGCAGCAGCGGCAGCCGCTTTATATGCAGGGCGGATTTGAGGCATTTGCGCATCAGATCGCTGCACAGGGCAAACCCGGCCAGGAACATCAGCATCTCCGCCATCAGCGCCAGGGACCAGCTGAGGGTATTGGGGCTCATCTCCATCAGCAGCTGCAGCCGCAGGGCATAGCCCCGGCGGAAGCTCAGCTGGGTGCCGGGCAGCACATAGGCGCAGCAGAGGAGAAGCAGGGCCACCAGCGCCACGGCCCGCGCGCCGGGGAGCGCCGCCCGCAGGCCGCCCTTGGCGCTGTCCCCGGGGGATAATACCGCCAGCGCTCCGGCCATCCATACGCTGCCCGACGCCCGCAGGGCCACAAGGAGGGTATGCTCCGCGCCGTACCCCGCCAGGGGGTACAGGTAGCCGCTCTCGCCCTCCGGCAGCACCGTCAGGGCGCAGAAGCCCAGGGCCAGCACCAGAAACCCGGTGAGGAAGCGGGACAGGTTAGGCGCGGCGGAAAAGGAGGCGGGCATGCCCAGCCCCAGGGCCAGGGCCGCGGCCAGCGCCAGCCAAAGCCGGGAGCCGCCGGGAAAAAAGAAGGCCTGGGCCAGCTCGGTCAGCGTCAGCAGGCATACCGCCATATTGGTCAAAAAAAGCGCCGCCATGCCGCCGGCGGCCAGACGGAAGGGCAGGGTGTTTTCCGCCCCGGGCAGCGCGGCGCGGCCCACCCATGCCGCCAGCAGCCGCATCAGCGCCAGGGGGATCAGCAGCAGCAGTACCGCGGCCCAGGCGGCGGTGGAGGCGGCGGGCAGCACATACAGCGCGCCGTAGGCAAACACCTGCGCGCCCATGGCCAGGCTCAGGGTCAGTTCGTTTTCCCGCCGTGCCTCCCGTTTGCGCTGGGCCCGGGCGCTGGCGGGATCGTGCACGGCTGTTTCCGTTCGGTTCATGGCTCCTCCTCCGGCCGGTCCCAGGCCCGCATGCGGCCGACGGTGCGGCGCAGGGAAAAGGGATTGGCGGTATATCCCCGCAGCCTCTGCCGCCATACCGGGGCGCGCAGCAGCAGATCCGGGTTGCGGGGCCGCCGGGGCGCGAAGGGCGCGGTGAGCGGCCAGCCCAGGCTCCTGTGTCCGGCCAGGCGCAGCAACAGCACAAACAGGCACAATATAATGCCGTAATACCCGGCGATGCCCGCGGCGATAACCAGCAGCAGCTGCACGATGCGCAGGGCCATGCTCATCTCATAATCGGGCAGAACAAAGCTGCCCAGGCCGCTGAGCGCCACCAGCACGATCAGCAGCGGGCTGACCAGATCGGCCTCGGCCACCGCCTGGCCCAGTATCAGCGCGCTGACCACGCCCAGACTGCCGCCCATCACCGTGGGCACCCGGCTGCTGGCCTCGTTGATCAGGCTGAACACCGCCAGCATGGACAGCGTGGCGGGAAAGATGGCCACCGGCACCCGGCTCTGGGCCTCCTGCACGCTGGTGAGCAGCGGCAGCGGCAGCCCGGCCATATGGTAGCTGGTCAGCGCCACAAACAGCGCCGGCACCAGCAGCGCCACCAGGATGCCCAGCAGCCGCAGCAGCCGCAGAAAGATGCCGTACTGAAACCGCAGGGCGCTGTCGTCCGGGGCGTGGAACAATTGGATAAAGCTCATGGGCAGCGCCAGCAGCTGCGGCGCGTTCTCCATGGCGATGAGCACCTGGCCGGAAAGCAGAAAGCTGGCCGCCCGGTCCGGGCGCTCGGTGGCGATCATCTGCGGTGTCAGGCTGTAGGGGTCGTCCTCGATCAGCTGCTCCAGCATGCCCAGGGAGGATACATAATCCACCCGGCAGCCGTCCAGCCGGCGGCGCAGTTCCTGCACGTCCTCGCCCCGGGCCACGCCGTCCAGATAGAGCAGGCACACCCGGGTGGGCACCTGATCGCCCACGGCGCGCGCCTCGCTGATCAGCGCCGGGGTGCGCATCATGCGCCGCAGCAGCACAATATTATCCCGCAGCGATTCGGTAAAGGCCTCCTGGGGGCCCAGGATCACGGTCTCGTTGCCCGCGGTCTGCACTCCGCGCTTGATAAAGCCCTTGGCGTCCAGCACCAGCGCGCCGTCGATGCCCTCCACGATCAGCGCCGCGTCGCCGCCGTACAGCCGCCCGGTTACGGCGGTGAGCTGCAGCGTATGGGTGACGCTGCCCAGGGGCAAAACCCGGCAGAGCAGGTGCTCCAGGGTGGGGTTCTCCCCTTCCGCCCGCAGGCAGGGCAGCAGCACGTATTCCTGCAGCTTCACATCGCTGCACAGCCCGTCCACATAGTACAGCGCCGCGCTTTTGCCCATCACCGCAAAGGCGCGCTCCACCGCGTCCTCGCTGATGGGGATGCGCATGGCCGCCCGGATCAGCCGCCGGTTCTCCGCAAACCCCGCCGTCAGCGCCCTGTTTTCCACCGCCGCAAATGCCATGGCAACGCCCCCTTTTTATGGAAAGTATGGCGCGGCCAGGCGCGGATTATGCGGGTTGCGGGAAAAAGGGAGGAGAAGGGTTGAATGCAGAATGCAGAATGCAGAACGCAGAATGGGCGGACTTGGGCGCGATCGGGATGCAGCGTATCCGCCAAATAGGAGATTATTCTCTGTCTGGCACCATTTCCGCCAACTGGACGATTATTCTCTGTCCGGCTCCCTCGCGTGTCATCCTGAGCCCCACAGGGCGTTCGCTTGCGCCCGCCAATGGCGGGGAGGATCTCCTCCTCGCAGATATAACATTCCCTAACGCTGTCATCCTGAGCCCCACAGGGCGAAGGATCTCCCCCCGCAGGCGGGAACGCCAACAAACTATATAACCATCCCCCTACGCTGTCATCCTGACGCCCGCAGGCGGTTCGCTTGCGCCTGCCAACGGCAGGGAGGATCTCCCCCCGCAGGCAAGCAGGGACATGTAACATTGACGCCATATCTCTGCATCCTTCCCGCCAACAGGGAGATTCTTCGCACGGCCCATCCGTATAGGGCCGGCTCTGAATGACAGCGTTGGGTAGGGCGATTCTTGTTTGTTGTTGGGTGGCGTGATGAATGACATACGGCGGGGGACGATTCAAGTTTTTTAACGCAATTCTGTCTGCCCTGCGTGTGTCATCCTGACGCCC
>CADAHU010000141.1 GCA_902787835.1 uncultured Eubacteriales bacterium | reverse complement strand
CTTCCTCTGCCAATTACGGTTTTGCGCTTCAGCGTGGCAATGGTTCTCCCTTTACAACCGCCGCTTTTTTTCCTATAATAAACGGGCGCGGATCCGGCAATCCTTTACTGCAAAGGGAGGGATTGCCATGGAGGAGGAGCTGCGGGCCATTGCGCGGATGCTGGAGGAGCTGACCGACCGGCGCAGGCGGCTGAAAAACGCCTTTCTGTCCGGGGTGCTGCGGGGCGTTGGCGCCATGATCGGCTTTGCGGTGATCGGCACGGCGCTGATCGGGCTGCTGACGCCGGTGGCCCGGGCCAACCTGCCCGTGATCAGCGATTTTCTGGCCCAGGTGGTCACGATGGTACAGTTGAGGATACAATGAAGCATACCCGTTTGTATATCGCCGCTGCGGCGGCGCTGGCGCTGGACCGGGCCGGGAAGCTGCTGTGGGGAGAGGCGAATATCGATCTGATCCCGGGCGTTCTGGCCTTCCGCGGCGTGCGGAATACCGGCATGGCCTTCGGCTGGCTGGGCGGCATGCCCTGGCTGCTGGTGCTCCTTTCCGCGGCGTTCTGCGCGGGCGCGTGGCTGCTTTTGCGCCGGCGTGAGCTGGGCCGCCTGATGCAGTACGCCCTGGGGCTGATCCTGGGCGGCGCGCTGGGCAACCTGCTGGACCGCGTTTTTCTGGGCTATGTGATCGATTTTATCGACCCCGTTTTTTTGCACTGGTTTGTGTGCAACCCTGCCGATATCGCCATTACCTGCGGCGCGGCGATGGCGGCGGGCAGGCTGCTATTTGGAAAGGAAGAATCGCACCCATGATGCTTTTTACCGGCGATGGAACGCGGCTGGATGTGCTGCTCTCCCGGGATGGGACGCTTTCCCGCTCCCGGGCGGCGGAGCTGATCCGCCAGGGCGCGGTGGCCGTCAACGGGAAGCCCGAATTGAAGCCCGCCTGCAAGCCCGATCCCGGGGCGGAGATCCGCCTGGAGATGCCCGACGTGCGCCCCGCCGCCGTGGAGGCGCAGGATATCCCGCTCACCGTGCTGTACCAGGACAGCCACCTGGCCGTGGTGATCAAGCCCTGCGGCATGGTGGTGCATCCCGCGGCGGGCAACCCGGATGGCACGCTGGTCAACGCCCTGCTGTACCACCTGGACAGCCTGAGCGGCATTGGCGGCGAGATGCGCCCGGGCATCGTGCACCGGCTGGATAAGGATACCAGCGGCCTGCTGCTGGTGGCCAAGGATGACGCCACCCATGCCGCCCTCAGCCGCGATCTGAGCGAGCGGAAGATGGAAAAGCATTATTACGCCGTGGTGGCGGGCGTGATGAAGGAGCCCTCCGGCGTGATCGACGCGCCCATCGGCCGCAGCCCCTCCGACCGCAAAAAGATGGTCGTGGTGCCGGATGGCCGCGCCGCGCGCACCGAGTGGCGGGTGGTGCGCCAGGAGAGCGACCGCGCGCTGCTGGATATCCACCTGATCACCGGGCGCACCCACCAGATCCGCGTGCACATGAGCAGCATCCATCATCCGGTGCTGGGCGATCCCCTCTATGGGCACAAGGGCATGCCCAAAGCGCCGCGGCTGATGCTGCACGCCTTTTCCCTCAGCTTTACCCACCCCGCCACCGGGGAGCGCATGACCTTTACCGCCCCGCCGGAGCCTTGCTTCGGGGTGGAATGAGATCTGCGCAGCACTTTTGGCGGGCGCAAACGGATTGAATGGATTATCATTTTATGGTATAATCAACCCAGATCAATGATTTTATGGAGAAGGGGGAGCATAACATGAAAAGAGTTATCGGACTGATGTTGGCGGCCATCCTGCTGCTGGGCGCGCTTTCCGTGGGCCAGGCGGAGGTCGTTCCTTTCCCTGGCAAGCCGGTGGTGGGCATCGCCTGGCGGGCTGATACGGATTCGGAGTTTTTTACCAACATCTGCAAAGCGGTGGAGGCGGCGGGCGGCGCCTGGGTCATGCTGGATCAGGTGCAGTCGGCGGATCTGCAGTATGATGATCAGGGCAGGCTTACGGAGGGCGTCACGCCGCTGCGCTCGCTGGACGAGGCGGCTGCAAAGGCTGTGCGCGTCAATACCTGGCATGATTCCAATGCGGAGCAGGCCGTGGGCAGCGTGAGCATCGTGCTGTTCACCGGCGGCGAGGATATCAGCCCCAGCCTGTACTACACCCCCGAGCCCTGGCACGGCATTGTGGAGGAGATCGATTACAACGCCGAGCGGGATGTATCGGATTATCTGACCATGACCTATTGTCTGGATCACGATATCCCGGTGATGGGCTTCTGCCGCGGCATGCAGATGTTGTCCGTGGTGTCCGGCGCGGAGACCATCCAGGATGTGCCCGCGTATTTTGCGGAGCAGGGCGCGGCGTACGGCTATGAGCACCGCAACCAGAAGGCGACGCCCGATTCCTACCGGGATTACGCGCCCCACGATGTGCAGGTGGAGGCCGATTCGATCCTCAGCGCCATGGTGGGCGCGGGGACGCTCAGCGGCTGCCCGTCCTGGCATCACCAGGCCGTCAAAAACGTGGATAACACCCGTCTGACGGTGACGGGCTATACCGAAACCAACGGCATCCGCATCCTGGAGGCCGTGGAGCGGACGGATAAAACCTTTGCGGTGGGCCTCCAGTTCCATCCCGAGGCCGCGCTGGTCAAGCACCTGGAGGGCGCGGAGAACGCCGGCGATTATATGGATTACGATACCGCGCTGTCGATCTTCCAGTACATCGTGGAGGAGCGCTACCTGGAGCAGCAGGAGCAGGAAGCCGCCTGAGAAACGGACGGGGAGGAAACGCGCTTTCTTCCGGGAAGAAAGCTGCAAAGAAGCAGCCGGCGAACCGGCTTGAACCGATAAACAAACTTGCTTCCGCCAGTTTGTCCATGGTCGCCAAGAGAGTTCCCTGGCAAAAGAACAGAATAAAAAACCCTGAAAAATGAGCTCGTTCATTTTTCAGGGTTTTTTATTCTGTTCAGCGGTGCGCTTTGCGCACCGCGCGCACGGCAAAGCCGTGCTGCCAGGGAACGGTGGCAGGCGTTAAAGTCCGTTGGCGTAAAATCCAGCAACAGGAGCGGCGACAAACGCAGCCTTCTTCGGTTCCTTCTTGGGCTCCAAGAAGGAACGCCCCCGTAAAGTCCGCCGGCGTAAAATCCCGCAACAGGTACGGCGACAAACGCAGCCTCTTTCGGTTCCTTTCTGGGCGGCAGAAAGGAACGCCCTCGTAAAACCCCGTTGCCCCCGTCTGCGCGAAATCGCTGTTTCTATTTTGTTTGCTCTTGCCCCGGGCGGCCAAAGGTGGTATAATAGCCCCCGGTGAAAAAAATAAAGGGGAATATTTGCCATGCCGGAGATAGAGTGGCTGCTGTGCTGGGATAACCGCGACCAGACGGAGCAGAAGAAGGAGATTGCCAACATGGAAGCGGATGATTTTGCCGTGCTGCTGGAGGAAATCGAGCACCACTGAAAGGAGGCGGCCTTATGCCGTTCATCGATTCCAGGATCACCGTCCCCGTCGCTCCCACCATGAAGGAGGAGATCAAAACCGCATTGGGCGGGCTGATCACCACCCTGCATAAATCCGAGGCCTACCTGATGGTCAGCATCCAGGATAACTGCGATCTTTGGTTGGGCGGCAAAAAGCTGGAGAAGGGCGCCTACGTGGCGGTCAGCCTGTACGGCAGCGCGCCCGCCCAGGCTTACGATCAGCTTACCGGCCAGATCTGCGCCCTGCTTTCCGATAAGCTGGGCATTCCCGGCAGCGCTGTGTACGTCACCTACCATCCCCTGCAGGATTGGGGCTGGAACGGCAGCAATTTCTGATCGGAGACAAAACAAGTTGAAAAATGCGGCGGTCTGCGGTATACTGATAGTATCCGCGGGCCGCTTTTTGAATGCCTGAAGCCGCCGCGTCCCATCATTAATACAATTGGAGAGCTGATCGATATGAGCGAAACCGTCCGCAAGCCCGTTCTCTATTCCGCCGTGCAGCCCAGCGGCACCCTGACCATCGGCAATTACATCGGCGCGCTGCGCAATTTTGTCAAGCTGGAAAAGGATTACGACTGCCTGTTCTGCATGGCCGATCTCCATGCCCTGACCGTGCGCCAGGAGCCCGCCGCCCTGCGCCGCCGCACCGCGGAGCTGGCCGCCCTGTATATCGCCTGCGGCCTGGACCCGGAAAAGAACATCATTTACGCCCAGAGCCACGTGCCCATGCACGCCGAGCTGGCCTGGATCCTGAACTGCTTTACCTATATGGGCGAATTGAGCCGCATGACCCAGTTTAAGGATAAATCGGCCAAGCACGCCGATAACATCAACGCCGGCCTGTTCACCTATCCGGTGCTGATGGCCGCGGATATCCTGCTGTACCAGACCGACGTGGTGCCCGTGGGCGCGGATCAGAAGCAGCACCTGGAGATCTGCCGGGACATCGCCAACCGCTTCAACGGCGTGTACGGCGATGTGTTCAAGATCCCCGAGCCCTACATCAGCAAATCCGCCGCTGCCCGCATCATGAGCCTCAGCGACCCGGCCAGCAAAATGAGCAAATCCGGCGAGCCGGACAGCTTCATCAGCATGATGGACAGCCCGGACGATATCCGCCGCAAGCTGCGCCGCGCCGTTACCGACAGCGATGGCGAGATCCGCGTGGACCCGGAGAACAAGCCCGGCGTCACCAACCTGATCACCATCTGCGCCGCCATGAGCGGCAAGACCCCCGAGGAGGTGTGCCAGGACCTGCAGGGCAAGGGCTACGGCGCGCTGAAGGACGCCACCACCGAGGCGGTGATCAGCACCCTGGCGCCCATCCAGGCCGAGCACAAGCGCATCCTGAGCGATAAGCAGTACATCAACGACGTGCTCAAGAACGGCTCCGAGCGCGCCGCCCACCTGGCCATCCGCACCCTGCGCAAGGTGTATAAAAAGGTAGGCCTCTATCAGCTGTAATCGGCA
>CADAHU010000140.1 GCA_902787835.1 uncultured Eubacteriales bacterium | reverse complement strand
GCCAGGCGGTCGTCGTTGAACTGGGACAGGTTATCCACCTTATCAAAGTACAGGTGGCTGCCCTCGCTGCACAGCACCCGGGCCTTGCCGGCAAAGGCACCCTGGATGCCCTCCTGCACGGTGATGTAGCGGCTGGCGGTGCCGTGATAATTGCCCATCAGGGCGCGGCGGCTGTCAGCGTTGGGGCCGATGACGCCGATGGTCTTGATCTTGTTTGCATCCAGGGGCAGCATGCCGTTATTCTTCAGCAGCACGCAGCTCTCATACCCCGCCTGGCGGGCCTTCTGCAGGTGCTCCTCGCACTCCACCACCGTGTAGGGGATGGCGTCATACTTCGTGCCCTCGCCCATGATGCCCAGCATATACCGGGTGGTAAACAGGTGCACGGCGTTCCTCGTCGGTCAGGCCCATCTGCACGGCGGCCACCAGCTTGTTATCGTAGGTGCAGCCGCAGTTGAGATCGCAGCCCTTGTTAATGGCCATGGCGGCGGACTGCACCTCGTTTTCGGTCACATGATGGCCCTCGTGGAAATCGCGGATGGCCCAGCAGTCGGAAACGAAATGGCCCTCAAAGCCCCACTCCCGCAGCTTGCCCATCAGGAAATCGGAGGCGCAGCAGGGCTCGCCGTTGGTGCGGTTGTACGCGCCCATGACGCTCTCCACATGGGCATCCTTAACCAGCTCCTCAAAGGCGGGCAGGTAGGTTTCGGCCATATCCTTGGCGCTGGCCTCGGCGTTGAACTCGTGCCGCAGCTTTTCGGGGCCGCTGTGCACCGCAAAGTGCTTGGCGCAGGCGCCGGCCTTGAGGTATTCGCCCTCGCCCTGCAGGCCGCGCACGTAGGCCTTGCCCATCTCGGCGGTAAGGACGGGATCCTCGCCGAAGGTCTCCTGGCCGCGGCCCCAGCGGGGATCGCGGAAGATGTTGATATTAGGCGACCAGAAGGTCAGGCCCTTATAGATATCCCGGTCGCCGTGGCGGCTCTGGGCGTTGTACTTGGCGCGGCCCTCGGTGGCCGATACGTCGCCCAGCTGCTGGATGAGCGCCGGATCGAAGGTGGCGCCCAGGGCGATGGCCTGGGGATACATGGTGGCCGCGCCGGCCCGGGCCACGCCGTGCAGCGCTTCATTCCACCAGTTATAGGCGGGCACACCCAGCCGCTCGATGGCCGGGGCCTGATAGCTCAGCTGGTCGCAGACCTCCTCCACGGTCATCTGCGCCACCAGGGCCTGGGCTTTTTTGCGGGCTTCTTCTCGGTTCATATGGCATCACTCCTGCAAATTGATCTGCGCGCCGCCGGGGATCTCCACGGGCGCGCCGTTTACCTCGATCCAGACGGGCTGGGCCGAGGGGTTCATCACAAAGCTGTTGTCCTGGCTGAAGCGCAGGCGGCGGAAGGCCTCCACGGCGTCCACGATCTCGATGTTGGCGGCGTACCAGATATCCTCATGCCCCGCCATCATCCGGCAGAAATCCTCCATCAGCTGCCAGTTGCCGTTGCGGTCAAACTCAAAGCTGTGGCCCCACACGTACATCAGCGAAAGATGCGCGCGCTCCTGCCGGTCCAGGAACCGCTGCCCCAGCTCCAGCAGGTGATCATCGTGATGGCAGGTGGGCTGCCAATGCAGAAAATCCCGGGGCATAAAGTACTGATGGGTGCTCTCCACCGTGCGGGCGTAGGCGATGCCCGCGCCGCGCAGGGCGGAGACCACCTCGTCGTTATAGGTGCCGTAGGGATAGGCGAAGCCGCGCACGGCATAGCCGGCGAGGGCCTCCAGGTTGCGGCGGTCCGCGGTGATCTCCTCCAGCACGGCGGGGCCGGGGCACTGGATCAGGTTGGGATGGGTCAGCGTATGGCTGGCCACCTCGTGGCCGGCGTACAGCGTTTTGACCTCCCCGGCACCGACGTGCGGTTCCTTGCCCAGGCGGCCGCTGATCAGGTTAAAGGTGCCGCGGATGCCGTGGCGGTTCATGATCTCCACCAGCCGGCGGTCGAATACCTGGCCGTCGTCATAGCTCAGGGTCAGGCATTTTCTTTTGCCGCCGGGGAAGCACATATATACTCGGTTCATGGCTTGCCTCTCAGCGGATCTTGGGGAACACGGCCTTGAGGGCGGGGTAGATCTGCTGGAACTTGCGGTACTGGACCTCGTAGCGGGCGGCGATCTCCGGATCGGGCTCCACCACGGCCTTGACCTTCACCAGCGCGTCGGCGCAGGCGGCCACGCTCTCGTATGCGCCGCAGCCCACCATGGCCAGCATGGCGCCGCCGTAGCCCGGGCCCTCCTCGGCCACGGGGATCTCGATGGGCAGGTTGAGCACGTTGGCCATGATCTGCCGCCACAGGGGAGATTTGCCGCCGCCGCCGCAGAGCTTGCTGGATTTGATGGGGATGTTCAGCGCCTTGGCGATCTCATAGCTGTCGCGCATGGCGAAGGCCACGCCCTCCAGCACCGCCTGCACGATATCGGCGCGGCGGGTGTCCATGCTGAGGCCGATAAAGGTGCCGCGGGCGTTTACATCGTTGATGGGGCTGCGCTCGCCCATCAGGTAGGGCAGGAAGAACACGGGATTGCGGCCCAGGCGGTCGGCGGTGATATCCTTCTGCTCGCCGGCGTAATCCTTGGTCCGCAGGATCTCATCGCACAGCCATTTATTGCAGCTGGCGGCGGAGAGCACCACGCCCATCAGGTGATAATGGCCGTTGGCATGGGCGAAGGAATGCAGGGCGTTGTAGGGATCCACGCTGAATTTATCGCTGGCGATAAAGATGGTGCCGCTGGTGCCCAGGCTGATGTTGCAGCTGCCGTCCTTGACCGTGCCGGTGCCCACGGCGGCGGCGGCGTTATCGCCCGCGCCGGCGATGACCTTGACAGTTTCCGGCAGGCCCCAGGCCTGGGCGGCCTCATTGGTCAGGGTGCCCACCACCTCGTAGCTCTCGTACAGGCGGGGCAGCTGGGCCTCGGTCACATGGCAGATTTCCAGCATCTCCGGGCTCCAGCGCTTGTGCTGCACGTCCAGGAGCAAAATGCCGCTGGCGTCGCTGTAATCGCAGCAGTGCACGCCGGTGAGCTTATAGTTGATATAATCCTTGGGCAGCATGATCTTGGCGATGCGGGCAAAATTCTCCGGCTCGTTCTCCCGCATCCAAAGGAGCTTGGGCGCGGTGAAGCCGGCGAAGGCGATATTGGCGGTGTACTCCGAGATCTTCTTTTTGCCGATGGTCTCGTTCAGGTACTCCACCTGCTTTTCGGTGCGGCCGTCGTTCCACAGGATGGTGGGGCGGATCACGCAGTCCTTGTCATCCAGCACCACCAGGCCGTGCATCTGGCCGCCGCAGCCGATGCCCGCCACCAGGCCGGCGTCAAAGCCCTGCAGCAGCTCATGGATGCCCTCGGTGCAGGCGCGCCACCACTCGGCCGGCTCCTGCTCGCACCAGCCGGGAGCGGGGAAAATAAGCGGATATTCCTTGGAAACGCTGTTCAGGATGGCGCCCTGGCCGTCCACCAGCAGCAGCTTGACCGCCGATGTGCCCAGATCGACGCCGATATACAGGCTGTTATGCATAAAAATGATCCTCCTTCCGGATTGTGCGGTGTTTCTTTTTTCATATTATAACAGAGTTTGGCGGCAGGGGCAAGCGGACAAGGGACGAATGTTGCGCGATGCTGCGCAATTCTTGCTGTGATGCCCCGCCGCCCGACGCAATCTCGCCTTTACTTTCAAGGCAAAATCAGGTATAATGACGCCACGAGGCATCATATTATATTGGGAGGATTTTATCTGTGTACCGGGAAGAGGATTATGCTGAAATCACCGCGCAGCTGCGCAAGCGCAGGCTCGCCGTGGGCATCCCCGCGGCGCTGCTGCTGATCCTGGCCATCGTCTCCTTTGCCCTGCGCTGGCCCCAGGGCGTCACCGCGGCGCTGACCATCGCGGGCGCGGCCACGGCCATTTTTTGCCATGTGATGTTTGTGGCCCCCGTATCGGCCTACCGCAAGCACATCGATCACGCCCTGCGGGGCATGAACCACGAGACCCAGGGCGTGTTCGTATCCATGGATGCGGACGCCGTAAGCCGGGATGGCATCCAGGTTTGGCCCATGACCGTCAACGTGGGCGCGGGCATCCGGGATGACGGCGACCGGCTGTTCTATTACGACGCCAACCTGCCCCGCCCCGACTGGCAGGCGGGCGAGACGCTGCTGATCACATCCTACGATAACCTGGTGATCCGCTGGGCGCGGGTCAGAATCAAATCATGATCGGAGAGAACCCATGGAAGAAAGCATACTGGTATGCGTGACTGTGCAAAAGGAGTGCGAGCGGCTGATCCTGGCCGGCAAGCGCCTGGCGGACAGCGCGCGGATCCCCCTCAAGGTATTGCACGTGGCCGAAAGCCCCGCCCAGGCACTGGGCAGCCCGGACGCACAGGAGGCGCTGAACCACCTGTACGCCCTGAGCCGCGATACCGGGGCGGAGATGACCATCCTGTATAACCCCGACGTGCGCGGCGCCATCGTGGATTACGCCCGTCAGGTGCACGCCGTGTGCGTGGTGGTGGGCTCCAGCAAGGAGGACGGCTGGGCCATGGCCGAGGCGCTGGAAGAGCTGCTGGACGATAACGTGACCATCATGCGGGCGTAAACGCGCCCCTGAATAAGGAGGCACTGTCGAAAGCCGTCACCAGCGAGGATGGAGATTATGATTATATCCTGTTATCGGATGGGACGGCGGAAATCACAAAATATATTCGAGCTGCGGAATCACTGGAAATCCCTGCGGAACTGGATGGGTATACAGTGACCAGTATTGGGAAAGAGACATTTAAAGCATGCTCAAGCCTGACAAGCATCATAATACCGGAAGGTGTAGCCAGCATTGGTGACAATGCATTTTCCTATTGCAGCAGCCTGGCAAACATCACGATCCCGGAGAATGTGACCTATATCGGCGACCTTGCTTTTTATGGGTGTGAGAATCATACCGTCGCCATCGTTCCGGGCAGTTATGCCGAGAAATACTGCATTGATAATGAGCTTGCTTATATTTACTCCGAGATCAGCCCCGGACTGGCTGAACAACTGACCCGATAAGGAATGGCCCCGCAGGCGCAGACGCCGACAAGCACTTGCAGCCATCCCCCCTAACGCTGTCATCCTGACGCCCGCAGGCGGAAGGATCTCCCCCGCAGGCGCAGACGCCGACAAACCCAAACAGGCATCCCCCTAATACTTGTCATCCTGACGCCCGCAGGCGGAAGGATCTCTCCCCCCGCAGGCGCACACGCCAACAGGCACAGACGGCGCACCCCTGCACCGTTTCCGCCAACAGGGAGATTCTTCGCACGGCCCATCCGTATAGGGCCGGCTCTGAGGGCGGGTCCGTGTATGTTGGCTTGCCAGTCGCTGGCACGCCAGCAAACACAGGCAAGCACCCCATACCGCTATCATCCTCGCATGTCATCCAGAGCCCGCAGGGCGTTCGCTTGCGCCTGCCAAAGGCGGGGAGGATCTCCCCCGCAGGCGGACACGCCAACAAGCATTTGCGGACATCCCCCTACGCTGTCATCCTGACGCCCGCAGGCGGAAGGATCTCCCCCCGCAGGCGCACATGCCAACAGGCACAGACAGCACACCCCCAGGCGGACACGCCAACAAGCACTTGCAGACATCCCCTAACGCTGTCATCCTGACGCCCGCAGGCGGAAGGATCTCCCCCCGCAGGCGGACACGCCAACAAACACTTGTAGCCATCCCCTAACGCTGTCATCCTGACGCCCGCAGGCGGAAGGATCTCCCCCCGCAGGCGGACACGCCAACAAACACTTGTGCCCTTTCCCCTAACGCTGTCCTCTTTTCCTCTCCCTGCCACCATGGAGCAAAGCATGTGGAATTACAATTACTACGTCTACATCCTGACCAATGAATACGGGAATGTGATGTATATTGGCGTAACAAACGATCTGCGGCGGCGGATCTCAGAGCACAAAGGCGGCATGCTCGAGGGGTTTACAAAGCGGTACAAAGTACACAAGCTGGTCTACTATGAGCACTTCGACGACATAAAAGCGGCGATTGCCCGGGAGAAGGAATTAAAGGGCTGGTCACGGGCAAAAAAGAACGAATTGGTGGAAACGGAGAATCCAGGTCCATATTAATTAACTATACACAGGAGGACCCCCATGGCAAAGATCACCCTGAACCCGGCCCGGAGCCAGGGCACCATCAACAAGAACATTTACGGCCACTTCAGCGAGCACCTGGGGCGCTGCGTTTACCAGGGGCTGTTTGTGGGCAAGGACAGCAGGATTGAAAACGTGAACGGCATGCGCAAATCCGCCGTGGACGCGCTGAAGAAGATCGGCGTGCCGGTGCTGCGCTGGCCGGGCGGCTGCTTTGCGGATGAATACCACTGGGAGGACGGCATCGGCCCCCAGGAAACGCGCAAGCGCATGGTAAACACCAACTGGGGCGGCGTGGTGGAGGATAACAGCTTCGGCACCCAGGCTGCGAGCCCTACATCAACGCCAACCTGGGCAGCGGCACCATCCGCGAGATGAGCGAATGGATCGAATACTGCAACAGCGACGGCGACAGCACCGTGGTGCGCAGGCGCTGGGCCAACGGCCAGAAGGACGCCTGGGGCGTAAAGTACTGGGGCATCGGCAACGAAAACTGGGGCTGCGGCGGCAACATGCGGCCGGAGTACTACGCCGATGAATTCCGCCGCTACCAAACCTTCTGCCGCACCTACGGCAAAAACCGTCCCTTCCGCATCGCCTGCGGCTCCAGCGGGCTGGATTACAACTGGACCCAGGTGCTGATGGAACGGGCGGGCAAATACATGGACGGCCTGACCTGCCATTATTACACCGTGCCCGGGGATACCTGGGAGCACAAGGGCAGCGCCACCGATTTTACCCAGGAGGAGTTCTACAAAACCCTCAAGAAAGCCGCCCGGATGGAGGAGCTGGTCTCCCGGCACGACGCCATCATGACCCGCTACGACCCGGAGAAGCGCGTGGGCCTGATCGTGGATGAATGGGGCTGCTGGTTTGATGTGGAGCCCGGCACCAACCCCGGCTTCCTGTACCAGCAGAACACCATGCGCGACGCGCTGGTGGCCGCCATCACCCTGAACATCTTTAACCGCCACTGCGACCGCGTGATCATGGCCAACCTGGCCCAGACGGTAAACGTATTGCAGAGCGTGCTGCTCACCGAGGGCGAAAAGACTGTGCTGACGCCCACCTACCACGTGTTTGACCTGTACAAGGCGCATCAGGACGCCCGGGAGATCGATTGCTTTGTGGAGTGCGGGGCCATCGGCGGCGAAAAATGGGAGCAGGCAGGCGTCACCGCCTCCGCCTCGGAAAAGGACGGCGTGATCACCGTGACCCTGGCCAACCTGAGCGCCGATCAGCCCGAGGATATCACCCTGAGCGGCGTGACCGTAAAGACCGCCCGCGGCCGGGTGCTGAGCGGCGAAATGCACCAGTACAACGATTTTGAAGCCTCTCCCCTGGCGATCCGTGATCTGGATGTAACCGTGCAAAACGGCGCGGTCACCTTTGCCCTGCCGCCCTGCGCCGTGGCGGAGATCACCCTCACATGCTGAATAAGCCCTTCTGCCGCCGGTGCCTCCTGGCCGATATGCCCGACCAGGCGGCGCTGGCCCGCAGCGTCCGGGAGCTGATCGATCTGCTGCCCGACGCCCAGCGGGCCCCGGAGGAGATCCGCCAGGCCCGCCTGGCCCGCTGCCGCGCCTGCGAGCACCTGCTGGACGGCGGCTGCGCCCTGTGCGGCTGCTATGTGGAGCTCCGCGCCGCCAAACGCGGCATGGGCTGCCCGGATGTGCCGGCAAGGTGGTAGCTCTGCGGCGCCCGACAGGGCGGATGCAAATATTATTTTCCGTTTCCCCTGCCATCGAGAATAACACTGCGTATAAACAGATGGATCCGGCAAAGCCCGCCGATCCCCGACAATAAAAGGTAGGTTATCGCACCATGAAAACGAGAAGAAATACACCGAGGAAGAAACGAAAGAGCGCATGGAAGAGGAAACCCAGGAAAGAGAGCTCAGCATGGATGAACTGGAGGGCGTTTCCGGCGGCTGGATATGTAAAAGGCGCCAGCGGAAAAAAGACCTGATAAACCCAACAACTGATACCGAACCCTGATTAAAAAGAAATTGGGCGGGGTGGGGGCCGGACGAAGGCGTTCCTTTCTGCAGCCCAGAAAGGAACCGAAAGAGGCTGCGTTGTCGCCGCTCCTGCTGCGGGCTTTTCCGCCAACAGGCTTTAACGCCTGCCACCGTTCCCGAACAAGGCCAGCTCCGCTGGCCGCGCGGCGCGCTTTGCGCGCCGCTGTACACAGAAAAAACGCCTCAAAAGCAAGCGAGCTTGTTTTTGAGGCGTTTTTCTGTGTTCTGGTTGTCCGGGAACTCTCTTTGCGACCACGGACAATCTGGCGGTAACAAGTTTGGTTTCCGAAGCAAGTTGATTCGCCCGTTGAGGGCCAGCAGACGAAGTCGCCTGGCGCGGCGCTCAAGACCGCGGAGGTCTTGAACATTTCCCTCCTCCCCGTCATATTTCTGTTTTTCGGTATCTTGTTTCAATCAGAGATTCATATGAAAAATCCAAGGCGGGAAACGGCGCACCCAAAGCCTTCTCCCCTGGAGAAGGTGCCGAGCGCAGCGAGGCGGATGTGGTCCCCCGCAGGCGGGAACGCCAACAAACAAGTTTACATCCCCCTTACGCTGTCATCCTGAGCCCCACAGGGCGTTCGCTTGCGCCTGCCAACGGCAGGGAGGATCTCCCCCCGCGGGCGGTAATGGACACCTACACTGGCGGCGTACCCCCCCCCCCACATCCTTCCCGCCCACAGGGAGATTCTTCGCACGGCCCATCCGTATGGGGCCGGCTCTGAATGACAGCGTTGGGTGGGGCGATTCTTGTTTGTTGGCTGTATGTGTTGCTTTCACCTATTTATCAATGATGCAATTCTCTTTCAGTGTCATCCTGAACCCGCAGGGTGTTCGCTTGCGTCTGCCAGAGGCGGAGAGAGTAGTGCTGCTGGACTTGATTCAAGCCTTTTAATGCTATCCTGCCCGCCCCGCGTGTGTCATCCTGACGCCCGCAGGCGGAAGGATCTCACCCTCGAGGGCGGTAGTGCACTCCAAACACAGGCGATGCACCCCTGCACCAATTCCGCCCACAGGGAGATTCTTCGCACGGCCCATCCGTATATTGTTTGGTGGCCGGCTCTGAATGACATATGGCGGGGGGCGATTCAAGCCTTTTAACGTCATCCTGCCCGCCCCGCGTGTGTCATCCTGACGCCCGCAGACGGTTCGCTTGCGCCTGCCAACGGCAGGGAGGATCTCCCCCCGCAGGCGGGAACGCCAACAAACAAGTTTAACATCCCCCTAACGCTGTCATCCTGAGCCCCACAGGGCGAAGGATCTCCCCCCACAGGCGCACACGCCAACAAACACAGGTTGTGCACCCCCGCACTCTTCCCGCCAACAGGGAGATTCTTCGCACGGCCCATCCGTATGGGGCCGGCTCTGAATGACAGCGTTGGGTGGGTTTTCTCTTGTTCATTGTTTGGTGGCCGGCTCTGATTGTTTGGTGGCCGGCTCTGAATGACATATGGCGGGGGGCGATTCAAGCCTTTTAACGTCATCCTGCCCGCCCCGCGTGTGTCATCCTGACGCCCGCAGGCGGTTCGCTTGCGCCTGCCAACGGCAGGGAGGATCTCCCCCCGCAGGCGCACACGCCAACAGACACAGGCGGCGCTCGCCCGCACCCTTTCCGCCCACAGGGAGATTCTTCGCACGGCCCATCCGTATGGGGCCGGCTCTGAATGACAGCGTTGGGTGGGTTGATCCTTGTTTGTTGCTGGATGGCCGAATGAATAACAGCTGTCCAGTTTCAGCACATCGATAATAAAAAGTTTCAGGACATAGGTAACACTTATCTATGTCCTGAAACAAAACACTTACCTATGTGCTGAAACAAAACACTTACCTATGTGCTGACACAACAACACAACAACTTCAACTAATAACTATCAACTAATAACT
>CADAHU010000139.1 GCA_902787835.1 uncultured Eubacteriales bacterium | reverse complement strand
AACGCCGCGCTGGATGCAGGCGACCATCAGGGAGGCCCACAGCGCGGGGAAGGCCGGATCGCCGGTCAGCCAGTCCATGGGCTCGTCGGAATACAGCAAAAGCTCTCCGCCTGTTTGGGCGGTCTCCGACAAAAAGCGCGTCACGGCTTTGCGCAGTCCCTGATCGCCCCAGTAGCGCTCTTCCGTTTGCACAGGCGGCGTTTGCGGCGCGGAGGGGAGAACATAGCCCGGCGCAAAGGCGTCGATGGAAAGCAGGATGGACTCCGCAATATCGGTATATTGGTTTTCATTGGACGCATACAGCCATTCCGTCAGTGTTTCCGGAGACAGCGCCTCCTTTTCCACGCCGCACTGCCTGGCCAGGGATTCCGTGCTGCCCAGCCTTTCGGCCCGGGCCAGCAGCAGCTCGGTGAGCCGATCCCGGATCTGCGCATTGCGGTTTGGATGATAGATGCCTGCCCGGTAGCGGCTGATCAGGGAGGCGTCCACATTCAGATCAGCTGCCAGCCTGCCGTTTGAGTATTGCAGCAGCGTCATGGCCTTATCCAGGCGCTCGCCGAAGCTTTGCAGGCGTCTGGCTTCCTCCCGCCTGCTCCTGGGCGTCATCCTTTTGGGCGGCTGGTAGTCCCGCGCATCGTAAAGCCAGGAGATGATCCGGGGGATCAGCGCGTCCGGCTGCGCTTCATCCGCGCCGCAGAGCTCGCGCAAAAGGGGCAGCATGTTCTCATAATCCGCGTAACGGTAAACGCCCTGCGCCAGCCGCAGGACGGCGCGGCTCTCCGGCCTGGGCTCCCGCAGCCCGCTTTTGAGCCGGGAAATATTGGAGGGCGAGCAGCCCGCAAACCGGGCGATATCGGAGTTGGAGCATTGCAGCAGGCGAAAAAGCGCCGTGATCCGCTGGGAAAGCATGGCTTCTTCCCTCCATCCTGTTTGATTGGCACACATAATTGCAATGAGAAAAAGTGTGACATTATGGAAATTATACCATATATCCTGTAAAATACAAATGGAAAATGTGAAAAATCATCGCTGCATCCTGATAAAACCAGTACAAATATACATCTCCGGGAGGAAGAAACCATGAAAAAGCGTATGGTTTCTGTTTTGCTTGCTATGCTGCTGATGACGGCATGGCTTCCTTCTTCTGCACTGGCATTGGAGGCGCTGCAGATCGATCATACGGATTACAGACCCGGCCAATATATCATCGTTGACTATACGAATGTGACCCAGGCTGACTGCACTGGCATTGGAGGCGCTGCAGATCGATCATACGGATTACAGACCCGGCCAATATATCATCGTTGACTATACGAATGTGACCCAGGCTGAAGCGGAAAGCCAGGCCTGGATCGCCGTGGCGCCTGTGGGCGCGGCGGCCAATGGATATCAGAGCTGGCGTTATGTAAAGGCAGGCAGCGGCAGGCTGTGGCTCAGCGTGCCGGATGCGCCCGGGAGCTATGAGATACGGTATTATCGGGGATACAGCGCCACGGAGGAAAACCTGGCTGCCGTGCCCCGGCCCGTATTTACCGTCAGTGGGGAAAGGCCTGCGGATGACGTGCCGGTTTATCCCACGCCCAACACGCTGTACGCGGTGCAGAAGGGGAATACCGTCACCGCTGCGTACCCGGAATGGGATGACGGCCGGCTGGAGGGTGTTGTGGTGGATGGCGTGCTGTATGGCTGCTGGTATGAATCCCCCTCCTACGCGCCGCCGCACGACGCGGGACAGCTGATCTTTGCCCTCTATCCGGACGGAAGCGGCTTTCAGGGCTGGTGGCGCTACGGCAACAGCGGCGGCTGGAGCGAATGGTCGGCGGGCACGCTGAACCGGCAGTCAGCCTCCGCCTGGGCAGAGGAGGAGGTATACGCAGCCGATGCGCACAGGCTGATCCCCGATTGCCTGCGGAACGCCGATTTGACACAGCCCATCACCGCGGCGGAATTCAGCGCGCTGGCGGTGCGGCTCTTCGAGGAGATCTGGCAGACCCAGGAGCTGCGGGAAATGACGCCCTATGGAAACATCGAGGGCCATCCCCTGCAAAGCGAGATCGAAAAGGCCTGGGGCCTGGGCTTCCTGTTGCCCATCAAACCGGATACATTTGCGCCTGACGCGGGCTTTGCCCGGGAAATCATGGCGCGCATGTATGTAAACCTGATCAAAGCCTGCGAGTTTGACGTTGTGAATCCCGATACGGTGGACAGCTATTTTCTGCCCTATACCGTAACGGGCCACTTTGCCGATGAGGCGGAGATCAGCCAGGCGGCCCGGGACAGCGTATACTATCTGACCGGAAACGGCCTGATGGACGGCGTTGGCGGCAACCGATTTGATCCTGCCGCCGCGGCCACCCGGGAGCAGGCCATCGTCGTGGCCGAGCGCATCTACCGGATGGAAGCGGAGGAATAAACGCAGCTTTCTATACTACGGACGATGTACGGATAAGGAGAAAACATATGGAAAAGCGATGGGTATTGCTTCTGCTCCTGTTGACGCTGCTGGCGCTGTGGCTTCCCGCTTCCGCTGCCACAGAGCTGCTGGTCAACGGCGATGCCTCCCGGGGACTTGCCGGCTGGATCGACCCGGACGGCATCTGGATCACCCGGACGGAATATGAAAACCAGGTGACGGCTTACGACGGGTACTTCTTCATGCCCAGCGCCTTCAAAACGTACGGGGCCAGGACGCGCATTTATCAGGATGTGTCTGTCTCCGGACTGGCCGGCGCGGAAACGGAGTTCTCCGCCATGGTGCGCACCTGGGATACCAACAACAACGATGAAACACTGCTGATGGTGGAGTATTTGGATGCCCGCGGCAATCTGCTGGGACAGGCCGAGGTAACCAGCGCCAACGATCCCAATTGGCACCGCATCGGCGTAAAAAGCATCGTTCCCGCCGGAGCCGTCACCGCCCGGCTGTCCCTGTACGCGGTGTACTGGTACGGCAGCGAATGCGACAGCTATTTTGACAGCGTGTCCTTTGCCGTATCCGGCGGAACGGCGTCGGAAAAGACGGGGCAAAGATCCGCCTATGCGCGCGTTGAAGGGGAAGGCTGGGATGATACCCTGGGCGCTTCATTGGCCAGTGAGGGCGGCGGCAACGCGGGCTATATCGATAATGGAGACTGGACGGCTTATTATGGTCTGGATTTTGGCGAAGGAGCCAGCACCTTTGCGGTGAACGCTTCCTCCGGCAATCAGGGCGGCGCCATTGAAATCCGTTTGGATGCCCCGGATGGGCGGCTGATTGGCGAATGCACGGTAACGGCCACGGGCGGCTGGGACAGCTGGAAGGATTTCCGTTGCCCCGTGACGGGCGCGACCGGCGTTCACGATGTATATCTGGTGTATCATGGCGGCAGCGGCTATTTGCTGAATGTCAATTATTTCTGGTTCGAGCCGGCAGGGAGGGGCACTTCCGCTGCGGAGGCTGAGATCCGCCAGGCGGAGCAGCGGGGCATTGTTCCCGATTGCCTGCAAGGGGTGGATTTAAGCGAATATATCCGCGCCACAGAGTTTGCCGCCCTGGGCGTTCAGCTGTTTGAGGAGTTCTGGCAGACCCAGGAGATCCCCGAGACAACGCCCTATATCGACGTGCCGGGCCATCCGCTGCAAACAGAGATCGAAAAGGCCTATGGGCTGGGATTCCTGAAATATATCCGGGCCACGGAGCTGGGGGACAACGGCCTTACCCGCCAGATGATGGCCCAGATGCTGTGCGCGCTGATCAAACTCTTTGACGAGGATGCCTGGACCTTTGAAACCGACAGCCAGTTCCCGCTGGCGTACAGCATGCCGCAGCCCTTCGCGGATGACGCGGATATCTTTAAATCCTCCCGCGACAGCGTCTATTACCTGGCGTCCCTGGGGATCATGGGCAGCGTGGAAAATAACAGATTCTATCCCTCCGCCGCCGCAACCCGGGAACAGGCCATCGTGGCAGCCAACCGCATCTGGACCATGGAGCAGGGAGACGACGAATTCTATTCTTTCCCGAGCGCCGAGCCGGAGCCGGTGTGGAATGAGCCGTCGAACACGGGCCATACCGGGAAAACACCCCAGGAAGAAACGCCCGCTCACTGCTGGGTATTGGTGGAAACGGTGCACGAGGTCTATCCGGATGAGTCGGACGGCGCGCGCACCTGGAAATACGAATATAAGGATATATTCGGTGGCGGGCAGTATGTGATCGATTATACCTGGAGCTATCATGACGAATACAGCCATTATACCGCCGTGGGCGAATGCGCCAACCCGCCTGCCTATATCCTGCCCAATCAGCGCTTTACTGTCGGGCTCAGGGTATATAATGAGAACGTGGTGGGAGAGCGGGGCTGGGGAATTCTGGGAATGGGCTATATCCAGTATGACAGCAGGCATTATGCGTTCACAAAAGGCTTTTTCAATGTAATTGAGAATGACCCCATCAGCTACAACGCCAATGAAGCGGACCGTTCCTGGCAGCTGTGGGCGGAGTTCCCGGAAGGAGTGGCGGACGAAACCATCAGCTTCACCTGCCAGTTCCACAGAGGGGACCGGCACCCTGTCAAGACCACCTGGATCTATGCCTGGAGGGATTAAGCATGGAAGGATATGCGGTTTTGATGCTGGTTTTTGCAGGCGTCCTGTTTCTCTATGCGGGCATCCTGGCCAAAACGAAAGATGTAAAGCTGATCCCGCGCACTGATGCCGCAAGCATCAAAAACAAGGCGCAATATGCGGAAAACGTGGCCAAGGTGACCGCCCTTTCCGCCCTGGCGCCCCTCGCCAGCGCCCTGATCGCGCGGATCACCGACGCTGCCCTGCCGTCCGTAGCCGTGCTGGTGCTCGGGCTGGCGTTTATGCTGTGGCTGGGCATCCGCTTGATCAATCGGTCGGGAAAGGTGTAGAATATCGCTGCAAATAAACCGAGGAGGGGGATCATCATGGAGAATAAAAAACGCGCGTATTCCAAGGCGCTGCACAACTTTCTGATTTACTTTGCTCTCTGGGCCTGCGCGGCCTTCGCCATTCTGTTTGGCATCAAGTTCATCAGCGAAGGCCAGATGAATGGATATGACGGCTTCCCGCTGATCATGCTTATCCTGGTGAACGGATTGCAGATCCTGCTGGGCATATTTGTCATAAAGGTTCGGTTTGACCTGGCCGCGTACAGGGAAAAGGCGCCGCGGGAGGTGGCGGGAGCCTGCATTGCGGGGGCAGTCCTGTGCCTGGCCAATTACTGGGTGGAGGATATTGCGGGGGATGATTTTAACCGCTCCCTGCTCAGCACTGCTTTCATCCTTGTCTGCTGGGCCATCGCGCTGTACCGGTATTTTAAGAGCTATCAGGAGCTGTTTGTCAACTGAACGCCAAGGCTCCAACAAAATTTCAAAACCCGTAATTTTTCCGCTTGACGAACGGGAATGTTCGTGATATTATTAGCCACAAGTGAATAAAAAGGCGATGACGAAGACGGCAAAGGCAATGCTTTTCCACAGAGAGCCTGCGGTGGGTGCAAGCAGGTGAAAAGAGCCGGCGCACATCACTTCCGAGCCGAACGGGTGAAGCGGAGCAAAGGGGCCAGCAAAGGGGCCAGTAAGTGGCAAGCCAAGGGGCAAGCAAGGGGCAGACAATGGGAAAAAGCCCCGGCTGCATTGAGAGAAACCGCATAGTCCGTTCCGTGATTGCCGCGTCAGGGCATAACGCTTGTTGGAGCGTGAGGGGCGCACAAACGTGCGCAAATTGAGTGGTACCGCGGGTTTAACGCCCGTCTCAATGAAAAAAACGTTGAGACGGGCTTTTGCTTGTCTCAGAAAAGGAGATGTACCAATGGTAAGCACGATGGAAAAACACCTGTCCGAGGTGGCGGAACGTATCCGGGAGCTGCGCACCGTACTGGGTATGAGCGTGGAGGAGGCGGCCCGCCGCACCGGCCTGCGCACGGAAGAATATGTCTATTTTGAACAGGGCAACCAGGATCTGCCCTTCTCCTTCATCCATAACTGCGCCCTGGCCTTCGATGTGGATATGGCTGAGCTGCTGGAGGGCCGCGCGCCCATGCTGCGGCACTACCAGGTCACCCGCGGGGGAGAGGGACAGACCGCCGTGGATGACGACGGCATCCTGATCCGCGATCTGGCCCCGCGCTTCAGCGGCAAGCTGGGCGAGCCCTACCTGGTGCGCTACGAGTATCTGGAGGAGCAGCAGCACAAGCCCATCCATACCGACGTGCACAGCGGCCAGGAGTTCGATTATATCCTGTCCGGCAGCCTGAAGGTGCAGATCGGCAAGCATACCGAGATCCTGGGCCCGGGCGATTCCATCCTGTACGATTCCGGCACGCCCCATGGCATGATCGCCGTGGACGGCGCGGCCTGCACCTTCCTGGCCATGGTGCTGGCGGGCGAGCAGAACGATGAGCAGGAGCTGAGCCGCACCATCGTCCGCGCCCGCACCACCGAGAAGCTGCTGGTGGAAAAGTTTGTCCAGTGCCAGGAGGACGAGCACGGCACGCCCACCGCCATCGCCTTCACCGACGCGGACAAATACAATTTTGCCTTCGATACGGTGGATGCCATCGGCCGCGCCTATCCGGACAAGCTGGCCATGCTGCATATCGCCGAGGATATGACCGAGCGCCGCTTCACCTTTGGCGAGATC
>CADAHU010000138.1 GCA_902787835.1 uncultured Eubacteriales bacterium | reverse complement strand
GGAGGCCACGCCGTCCGCGGATATTTCAAAATCATAATAGCTGATATCGTCCACCGTGGCGTACAGGCGCATGAATTGGATATCCGGGTGCGCCTCCCGGATGCGCCACCAGCGGTTGTCCGGCGTGTTATCCTCCTCGGGGTAGCGCACCTCCAGCAGATGTGCGCCCGCATTCTGGCCGTATACCCTGCGTACCGCCTCCATGGCGGCCCGGATATCGCTTTCGGGCCAGGAGACCGCATTTTCGATGACGAACCGCGCGTCATCCGCATACCCGTGCTCCAGATCCACGGCATCAGCGGGCACAAAACCCATGACCAGCTGCCTCTCCAGGAAGCCCTCCACCAGCATCCAATCCTGCCAAATGCCCAGGCAATGCAGGCTGGCAGCTTTGGGCAATACGGCGAAGACCATGCGGGAACGCTGCGGATCATCGGTGAGCGGGGTATCATCCAGCAAAACGCCCAGCCTGTATTCCATCGTGTCCCATGCAAATTGCAGCTCCGGGCAGGCGGAGAGCACGCTTTCCGGCAGTTTTGCGGCGTCGATCCAGCCGAAGCGCGCCTGCTCCCCGCTGATGTCATAGCTGATCAGCAGCCAATCGTTCCACAATCCGTAAACGGTGATGGGGCCGCCCGTGGACACCCGCGCCTTTCCATTGGCGCTGCGCCCATAGCCTGCGCCCGGGCCGCGGTATACATCATAGCTTTTGCCCTTGGGGAAGGTCAAAACCCGCCCCTCCAGCCGCGCCGGCAGCGACGGCCGCGCATATTGCTGTTCCCAGGCAAGCAAAGAATCCCGTGCCTGGGCAAGCCAATCATACACGCTTTCCCCCGCCTGCACATAAAACCGATGGCTCAGCGGCGCCTCCCGGCTTTCATCCGCCAGGGTCACGGTTTCATAATAGGGCGTCAGCGAAAAAACGAACACGCGGTTGCTGGCAGTATCCAGCAGCCGGGCGCTGAGGCTGTTTTCCTCCAGGCTGACATCCTCCAATGTAAAGCCCATGCCGGCAACGATCCGCTGGAACGCGCCGGAAGCATGATCCGCCAAGGCGCGCTCCAGGCTGTCCGTCACCCCGACCGCTTCGCTTTCGTCCGATCCCCGGCGCAGCTGCTGCTCGCTGCGCATATTCCGCAGCGCATTGTCCAGCATCCAGGAAGCCATGCTGTAATAGCTGCCGCTGCCCACCGCGCCCTTCGTGCAGCGGAAGCTCTGCTGGGCCATATCCTCTTCCCGCATGCCCGCCCAGGGCTGATCCGTGGCATAGGCGCGCACGGCCTCCGGCGTAAACTGCAGCCAGACCGATACGTCCTGCTCCACATGCCAGGCATCCACCGTGATGCCAGGCTTATCCGTGTCCCAGCTCACCGCCGCATTGACGCTGCGCAGGCCCAGCCCCTCCGCCAGCTTTTGCTCCAGCGCGTCGTCCAGATAATCCAGCGCCAGCAGGTCAAACTCCGTGGCCGTGCCGCTTTCCTGTTTTTGCTTGATTTCGGCGCGCATGGCCTGCTCGTCCAGGCGCACATAGAAGCCGCCGCCATCGCCGGAAGCAAAATGCACGCTTCCCGCCTGTACGCTCAGCGGATAGCTGTGCGCCGCGCCGGTATCCCGCTCCACGGCGATGAAATTTCCGTCCTCCACCGTCCAGGTAAAGCCGCGGCCGGTGGCCTGCAAATGCTTGGCCGGGGTATGCTGATCCTGTGTATCCAGCCATTCCCCCGTGCCGTCCGCGCTCAGCCGGAAGCCCATGCCCATGACCTCGCCACCGCCCGAAAAGCTCCATACGCCGGCCAAGTCATCCTCCGCCCAGGCCACAGCGCAGACCGCCAGCAGCAGGCAGAGCAATGGAATGATCCTTCTCATTCTCCGTTCCTCTCTCAGAACATCGCAAAGGGCGTGAGCCATATCGGGCATATTCCGGCCTGCCACCCGGCAATCAGCGCATCCGCCTGGGTCTCGGGGATTTCTGCTCCATCCAGCGTCCAGACCGCCTGCTCGCCCTCCAGATCATAATTGACCTCAAGCGCATGCGCTTCTTCCCACTGAGACATATCCGCACCCGACAGGCCATGCCCCCAAACGCTGTTGGAAGCACCATTGGAGCCTTCATAATAGTAGCCAAAGCGGTTGGTCTCGGTATCCAAAGTCAGCCTGAGCCAGTTGCGTTCCCAGCCCTCCAGCAAGGTGACCGGCTGCCCATCCACCAGCGTCAGCAGCTCAAAGATCAGCTGATCATCCGGGCTGAATTCCCTCGCCGTGCCGATGATCAGCTCCGGGATGCCGTCGCCGTTCATATCCAGCAGCGTATAGCCCACAGCCTCCAGCGGATCCAGCCCGCTGCCGTTCCATACGCAGATGCGCGCGTTCTCGATGGATTCCCGGGTCAGTTCCGTTTCCGGGCCCGCGCTCAGGCCAGCGACCCACTCGTCGATCACATTTTGGTACAGCGCGGTTTGGCCATTCCAATCCTCCGCATGGCCCACGCAGGCCAGCATCAGCAGCAGAATCAACGCAATACAAAGCTTTTTCATGGGATTTACCTCCTTTAATTCAGTTCTTCCATCGTCAGCCCGAACAGCGCCCAGAACGCCCGGGCGGTCTCTCCGCTTTGGCCGGAGATATTGGGGCCGTAGCTGTAATAGCCGCCGCCCGCCGTACGGAAGATGGGGCAGCCGTCGGTGGCCAGCGTCAGCGATACCTGGCTGCCGTCCTCCAGCACCAGGTTGACCACGGCGTTGAAGGGGCATTTGGAGGGCGTCACAGGCTGGGAGATGGAAAAGTTTTCCCGGATCCAGTTCAAGCCCGCGGGATCATCAAGCGTGTGGGTGCTGCCGCTCCCGCTCATCAGCTCCGCCCGCGCCACGCCGCCCAGACGCCCCGGATCAAAGCCGATCTCCCCCACGGCGTTCACGGGATCATAGATCCAGCCCGCCGCGCCGCGCAGACCGATCAGCACCCAGCCCTCCTCCATCCGCAGGATGGGATAGCGCGTCCCGGCGTCCAGCAGGCCCACGCGGTAGGCGCTGCGGTCGTTCCAGGCGTATACGGGCGTGGCCTTTTCGGTCGCGTACCAGGCCGGATCAATGATGATATAATCGCCGCTGACCCAGCCCGCGGAGCCGCCGGTCTCGGAAAGGAAGCACTCATACCAGCCGTCCTGCGGGTTCATGACCGCCAGCACGTCCCCCGCATGCAGCGTCCGGACCGCCCGTGCGGAGGTGCCGGGACCGCTGCGCACGGTCAGGCTTTGGCACAGCACCACGGCCTCGTACCCCAGCTGCGCCGGGCCTGTGGGCGGCAGGATCTCGGCGCAGGCGGAAGCGGCTGTGAGGGTCAGTGCAAGGATCAGCGCTATCAGCTTTTTCATATCAGCCATTCCCTTCCCAAAAGTCATCCATGGAGGCATAGAAAATCTCCCCGCTGCCGGGCTCCATCACGATATACAGGCTGTCGGCCACGCCGATGATCTCCACGCCGCGGGGCACGACGGTCTCCATCGTTTTTCTGCGGTCCTTCCAGCCCGGCATAGCCTGCTCCTCGTATATCTCCAGCGGCGTTTGATCCGCAGCGGCCCGCGGCACGCTGTTCGCCGCCTCCCCGAAGGCCAGGTATTGCCGGACCATCCAGCCGGTCAGGCCGTTCTCGCCGATCTGCACCTGGCACCAGTCGCCGCTGGTTTGCAGCACAAGCACCGGCGTACCGTTATAGAATTTGCCGTAAGATTCCGCGCTCTTGCTGGGCTTGGTGCGCAGGTTCAGCCGATCCTGCGGGTTGGGGTTATTCACCACCGCCCAATGCTCGGTATTCAGCGCCTGCCGCAGCGTTTCCAGGGTAATGGGGATCCTGCTGAAATCGGTATGGAACAGATCCTCCCGCGGGAGGCTGCCCACCAGGCGCATATCCTCCGGCGACCAGCAGCGGACGCTGCCCCATGCCACGGTATAATCCACATCCACGCCCATGACCCAGCCCAGTACCCAGCGCGCATCCGATGTCTTTTGGTATCCCACCATCCAGCTTTGGCCGTCCATATACAGCAAGATCTCTCCCTCGCCGGCATGGAAGTCATCCAGGCTCGCTTCAGGCGGCAGCGGCTGGCTGACCTGCTGGAAAAACCGTCCCCGGCCATCCTGGCACACCATATCCACCCGGCGCAGGCCCTGGGCGTCCTCCGTCAGCAAAATCAGCTGCTCCCGCTGGGGATCCAGGTCCACCACCCGGCCATCGATGGGGACGCGGGCGGCATCCAGCGCATCGGGCTCCCGGAACAGCGTATAGAAATCCCGCCAAAGCACATCTGCGGGCATGGCGGCCATGCGGGCCGAAATGGGGATATCCAGCAAAGCCGATTTGCTTTTCAGGCCCTTTTCCGCGCTGTACTCCGCCTGGATGATCCGCAGCACGCTGCCCGCGCCATCATCCGCCACCTGGGCAAAGACCGCCTTGGCCCGCTCCCGGTCGTTCTGATACTGCGCCAGCATATAACCCTCAAAATCGTCCCCGATGGCATCCGGCAGCAGGGTGGCCAGGCGCCGGGCCTCCGCCGGCGTCGCAGGGAACTGATCAAAATCCCTCGTCCAGATATACAGGGTCAGGAGGTCATCCCCGGTAAAAATCGTATATTCCGGCTCCATACTGCCCGCCGGATAATAGAAAAGCGTATCCTCCGCGATCAGAACGGCGCCGTCATAGCGGTCCGGATCGCAGAAGGCGCACAGCGTAAAATACTCGCCGCTGTAATGATAGCTCTCATACGCGCCGCCCGGCACATAAAGATCGAAGCCCAGATCATCCGGGTATGCGCTGCCGTCGGGGCGGAGCTGCCCGGCCTGATGCCTGCGGAAATACACGTTGGTATGCTCCGCATCCAGGGCATCCCCGCTGTAGGTGCATTGCCAGTCCCCATCAATCAGCCGGAAGCCCTCCATGCTTTGCCCGTCCAGATCCAGCAGGTATACGTTAGCCGGGATCGGATCGCAAAAGCCGCTCTCGTCCGCCCACGCCGTGCAGCAGGCAGCCATCAGGAGCAGCACGACCAGGATCAGTTTTCTCATTTGTCCCTCTCCCTTAGCTTTCATCTTTCAATCTCCCCTTGTATATGTTTCTTTGTTCCCTTTATATAACGCACATTCCTGCATTTTTCTTTCAATATTTAGAAAACATTTCATAATTTTGCCAAATTGGAATTTGACGGGGAATGGGGAACGTTCGAGGCCTCCGCGGCCTCGAGCTCTGCGCCAAAGGACCTTCGGTCCGGGGCCTTCCGGCCCGCCCTCGCTAAAAATGATCC
>CADAHU010000137.1 GCA_902787835.1 uncultured Eubacteriales bacterium | reverse complement strand
CGGAAAAGCCAGCAGCATTTACGGCAAAAACGCAGGTTTTCTGCTTCTCTTTTGACTCAAAAGAGAAGCGTACCCCTCCCCTCCAAATCCCAATTTGCCAGTTTCAACCGAAAACCGGCATCAATCCAGCGTGCAGGGCAGGGAGCCGGCCTGGCTGAGCACCGTGCCGTCGGTGGCCACCTGGCCCACGGAGACCGTCACGTTTTTCTCGCCGATCTTGTCCAGCAGGCCGGGCAGCGCCACCAGGGTGCCCGTATCCACAAACACGGTATCCAGCTTGGTATCATCGATATACACCGTGCTGGCGCGGGTGAAGTTTTCGCCGCGGACGATTAGCGCCTTGCCGTCGTATACCGCGCTGGACACCACAATATCCTTAAGCCCCATGCGCATATCGGAGGGGACATAGGGCTGCTCGCCGCCATAGAGGTACAGATCGCCGTAGAGCATATCATACTCCAGGTTCTGCAGGTCCTCCAGATAATCATCGTCCTGCCAGCGCTGCTGATGGAAGCGCGTCAGCACGCCGCTGCTGATGCCGCAGCGCCCCAGGGTGTAGGCCGCCAGCTGATAGCTGGTCAGATCCACATCCTCCTTATCCAGGCTGCCGTCGTTGGTCCAGATCACGTACTCGGTGTTCAGCAGGCTGCCGGAGCGCAGCTGATCCTCGGAGAAATCCAGGGCGGGCAGATGATCGCCATAGACCACCAGCACCACGGGCTCGGGATAGCTTTCCAGCATCGAGATCAGCTCCGCCAGGAAATCATCGGTCTCCTTGAGCTGGCTCACATAGTATTCAAAAGCGTTTTTCAGGCTGGGATTGTCCTCCAGCCCCGCGCTCTTTATGGCATAAGGCTCCTGGGGCTCGTCCGTGGAATACATGCCGTGCCCCTGCACCGATATGACAAACACCATATCGGGAGCGCCGTCGTATTCCAGCGCCTGGCGGATGGGCGTCAGCAGGCATTCATCCCGGCACCAGCCCAGGCTGTTGGTGGTGTAATCGGACATATATTCCAGCGAGGTGAAGGTATCAAACCCCAGCCGCGGGAACACCAGCTGCCGCTGGTAGAAGGTGGCGGTATTGCTGTGGATGGCGTGGGCGCGGTAGCCCAGATCCTTCAGGTTATAGGCCACCGACTCGCACACCTCCTCCTGGAGCACCGTGCTGTAGGGGTACTCGCCGGTGCCAAAATCGCTGTGCTTCATGCCGGTGACCACTTCAAACTCCACATTGGCGGTGCCGCCGCCGATCATGGGCACCTGCAAAAGCCCCGTGGAGCATTTTTCCCTGAGGGCGGTAAAGGTGGGCACCGGGTTTTCGCTGAGCGTCACAGAGGTGATGTTATCGGGCGCCAGGAAGGATTCCAGCTGCAAAAAGATAAAGTTGGGCCGCTGATTGGCCTGCGCCGGGGGCGCCTCGGTGGCGTCGGGCACAATACCGCTGATGGTCTCCCGGGCATAGTTCTCCGGCCGCTTCACCCCGCGGTCCACGGTGCTGCGCAGCAGGCTGTAGGGAAAGCCGTAGCGGTTATAGGCCTTGGCCGGATCGGCGTAATCCCGGCACAGCATGGCGTAGGGCACAGTGCAGCCCGCGGCCAGCGTCCAGATCAGCGCGATGAACAGCAGCCCCCGCCGGCGGTATGGGATCGTCTTGGGCGCGCGGCGGAACACCAATACCATGGCGGCCGTCAGCAGCGCCACGCCCACGCCGATGAGCGCAAACTGTCCGATGGTCACGTAGGCGTTGGAAATGCTGGTGTTTTTGATCCAGATCACAAAATCGTAAAAGCCCAGGGGCGTGATGCGCACCATGTACATGATGCAGTTGATGATGCCCAGCACCATCCAGACGGTGCTGCCCAGCACCAGGCCGAATATCCGCCGCCGGAAGGGCAGCGCCAGGCTCAGGGTGCAGGCGATGATCAGGCCGTTGTATAAAAAGGCATGGGGCCGCAGCGCCAGGTAGGAGAGCGTGCTCAGCAGACTGTGCCGCGACAGCCATTCGATGGAAAAATTGAGCGCCGCGGACAGCGCCAGCAGCCGCAGCACGCTTTGATAAAACGCCTTCGTCCGCGCGGGGGACGAGGCCCGGTTTTCACTCATGGATACAAGAACCTCACTTGCCGTCTTTGGGAAGCATCAGCCGGTACGCGGCGGCAAAATTGCCCATTTCCACCCGCAGCCCGGCGTCCGCCCGCTCGCCATCCAGGGACCAGGGCAGCGGCTCGGGCATATGGAACACCGCCCGGCGCACATGCCGGTACACCAGCAGCGGATGATCAAACCTGCGCATCAGCAAAGCGGGCAGCAGGCCGCCCAGATCGGTGATATGCGCGGGCTTGCGCACCATCAGCAGCTCGTGCCGCCCATCCCAGAGATCCTCCCGGGAAAGGGGCAGCTTCAGCACGCCGCCCAGGGAGCGGGTATTGCACAGGGAGCCGAAGAAGAACTCGCCCTCGATCTCCTCCTCCTCGGTTTCCACCCGCACGGCATAGCTGGTGATATGGGCCAGCTCCTGGGCCCCGGTGAGGATATAGGCCAGATGTCCGATGCGGTTTTTGAGCGCGCGGTCGGTATCGTAGGAGGTGCGCGTAAAGGCGCCGAAGCTGGCCACATAGGAGAACACGCGGCCGTTGAACAGCCCGGCGTCGATGGCGTGCGCCTCGCCCGTAATGCCCAGCCGCGCCGCCTCCAGGGTATCCTTGGGCAGCCCGGCGGAGGCCGCCAGATCATTGGTGGAGCCCATGGGCACATAGCACAGCGGGGGCGCATCCTCCACCTGCGTCAGCCCGCCCAGGGTTTCGGAAAGCGTGCCGTCGCCGCCCACGCACATCACGCGGTCAAAGGCGGCGCTCTCCCGGGCAAACCGTTCGGCGTCCCCCGCTCCCTGCGTCAGGCGCACATCGGCCTCCCAGCCCTCCCGGCCGTACAGGGCGACGATTTCATCCTTTATCCTTTCCCCCCGGCCCATGCCGGCGGCGGGATTGACGATCAAAAGCAGCTTGGCCATGGAAACTTCTCCTTTACAGCGCATACCTATTTATTATAACAGAATACAGCAAAAAAGTCCATATATGTCAAAGAACGCTTGTGCTCGGGCGGCCTTCGGTGATACAATAGACCCATCAAAGCCAAACGGAGGAGAAACCATGGAACGCAAAAATGCCTGGAAAAATTATGATCAGGAAGCGCTGAACGCCCTGGAGGCCCTGAGCTGCCGCTATCGCGCCTTTTTGGATAACGGCAAGACCGAGCGCGAATGCGTAAAGGAGGCCGTGGCCCTGGCCGAAAAGAACGGCTATACCAATCTGGCGGACGCCGTGCGGGCGGGCCGCCGGCTGAACCCCGGGGACAAGGTGTATTCGGTCTGCATGGATAAATCCATCATGCTGTTCCACCTGGGCGCGCAGCCCCTGGAGCAGGGCATCAACATCGTGGGCGCGCACATCGACAGCCCGCGCATCGATATCAAGCAGAACCCCTTCTACGAGGATACCGACCTGGCCTACGCCGACACCCATTACTACGGCGGCATCAAAAAGTACCAGTGGGTGGCCCGGGCGCTGGCGCTGCACGGCGTGGTGGCCAAAAAGGACGGCACGCTGGTGGAGATCGTCATCGGCGAAAACGAGGATGACCCGGTGCTGTGCGTCAGCGATCTTTTGATCCACCTGGCCCAGGAGCAGATGGCCAAGAAGGCCGGCGAGGCTGTCACCGGCGAGGGCCTGGATATCATCCTGGGCGGCCGCCCGCTGGAGGGTGAGGAGAAGGACGCGGTAAAGGCGCTGATGCTGAGGATCCTGAGCGAGCGCTACGGCATCGAGGAGGAGGATATGCTCTCCGCCGAGCTGGAGGCCGTGCCCGCCGGCAAGGCCCGGGATCTGGGCCTGGACCGCAGCATGATCCTGGGCTACGGCCACGACGACCGCGTATGCGCCTATGCCGAACTGGAGGCCATGCAGCTGCTGCCCGCCGTGCCCCAGTACACCTGCTGCTGCCTGCTGGCCGATAAGGAGGAGATCGGCAGCGTGGGCGCCACCGGCATGCGCGCGCACTACTTTGAAAACGCCATGGCCGAGCTGGTCAACCTGACCTGCGACCAGTACAGCGAGCTGGTGCTGCGCCGGGCGCTGAAGAACAGCCGCATGCTCAGCTGCGATGTGAGCGCGGGCTATGATCCGCTGTACGCCAGCGCTTTTGAAAAGAAAAACGCCGCCATCCTGGGCCGGGGCGTATGCTACAACAAGTTTACCGGCTCCCGGGGCAAGAGCGGCAGCAACGACGCCAACGCCGAGTTCATCGGCCGGCTGCGCCGGATCATGGATGACAACGCCATCGCCTGGCAGACCGCGGAGCTGGGCAAGGTGGACGTGGGCGGCGGCGGCACCATCGCCTACATCTGCGCCCTGTACGGCATGGAGGTCATCGACAGCGGCGTGCCGGTGCTGAGCATGCACGCGCCCCAGGAGATCATCAACAAGGCCGACCTGTACGAGGCGGTCAAGGCCTACGCCGCCTTCCTGAAGGACGCGAAATAATTATGCCGTTTCACCCTTTCCATGCTTGATAACGCATGCATAATGCCTTATAATAATTAAAAAAGCAAGGAAAGGATGGCTTCCCATGAAAAAGTTTGCCGCGATCCTGCTGGCGGCCCTGCTGCTGGCGGCCCTCCCCATGAGCGGCCTGGCCGCCGGCTTTGGCAGCCTGCTGAAGAACAACAAGCCCACCGAAGCGCCCGCCCTGCCGGAGATCAACTTTCTGGGCATCCCCTGGCTCTCCAGCATGGAGGAGGTGCGGGACGCCCTGGTGCAGGCCGGGCTGATCAACGAAAGCGGCGTGAGCCGCTTCAACCAGGTGCTGCGCTTCCCCATGGGCCATGGCGCATGCCTTGCGATCGAGGAAGAGGAGGGCGAGCGCTATTACATCATCGACCGTCTGGACAACCGGAACCTCTGTGAGGCCATGATGATGAGCAGCATGCTCACCGGCCCCCTCTATGGCCATGAGCTGCACAACATCCAGTTTACCTTCCTCAATAACAACGGCGTCACCCAGCTGGTGGATGTGAACGTCAGCTTCATGCCCTCCTCCGGCTGGGAGGATGTTTCCGGCCTGGTGGCCGCGGAATACGGCGAGGGCCAAAAGAACGGCGATTACGGCACCTTCTGGGCCGGCAGCGACGGCATCGGCCTGCTTCTCGACTTCGGCTCCCTGAATTTCGGCCGGCTGGACGTGACGGAGCTGCTGGC